>JAJAYX010000121.1 GCA_026785985.1 Rudanella sp.
CCCTTAGTGTAGCCCTGCTCAATGGGTCGGTGCTGTTGCAGAGTTGCAGCAGTAACAACGACGACCAATACAGTGAGTCGGGCGAGGGACAACAGTCAGAAAGTTTCAAAAAAGGGGTGCGGACGTTCATTACCGAAACGGCTCCCGGCACCTTTAAAATCACTGACGAACAACAGGTTGGCCCGGAGCGGGCAGGGGCCATCGTGAACTATTTCGATGGGCATCGCGACACGCTTAGTGTGGCTGCTGCTCAGGCCTTGGTCAAGAGTGACTCATCGACCAGTCGGTATTTCAACAACCCGTCGAGTTACGGGCAACACCACGGAAATGGGCTGGCCAACGTGTTGTTATGGGGCGGACTAGGCTACATGATTGGTCGGCAGTTTTCGGGGGGATCCAGCTTCGACCGCGACCGCCGATACAGTCAGGGCGCTTATTCCAATCCAAGCGCATATGCCCGTTCGAGCCAGATTGGGCGGGAAGTGAGCCGGTCGCGAGTGGTCACGAGCCGCCCCAGCGGAAGTCGGGGTGGGTTTTTCAGCCGTGGCCGCAGCGGTGGTTTTTCTTCTTAATTTTCTATCCAACATCCATGATTCAACTGAAACCCCTTTCCACCCCGCCCGATGCGCAACTGCGCAACATCGGGTGGGACTGGATGATCGGCACCGACACCCTGCCCTATCTCGTGAACGAGGTGGTGGTGGTGTCGAAGACCGAGGTAGAGGCCTATTATAAAGCCACCAGCGAGCTTTTTGAGATGTATGTGGCTGCTGCTCAGCACGTAATCGACCGAAACCGATTTGCTGAACTCGGCATTCCCGAAAACCTTGTGGAACTGATCCGGTTCTCGTGGGACGACGACCGGAATATTCACCTCTATGGCCGGTTCGATTTGGCCATGACCGATAAAGGTCTGAAACTGATTGAGTTCAACGCCGACACCGCCACCTGCCTGCCCGAAACGGCAGTGGTGCAATATGCCCACCTTCGGGCCAATAATCTCGACGAATCGCATCAGTTCAATGCCGTTTATGAGACGCTGGTGGGTCAATTTCGGTATCTGCGCGAACAAAATGCCGGGCTTGATGCGTCGTTGTTGCTGTCAACCATGCGCGACACAGACGGAAACGGTATTCCCGAAGACGAAGCCAATGTGGCACTGCTTGCCGAAGCCGCCCGCGAAGCTGGTTTCGACACGGCCATTGCCTATATCGACGCGGTGGAATTCTCGGCTGAGGAAGGAATTTACCGGCAAGACCCGTTCAGTAATCGATTTGTGCGGTATGATTACTGGTTTAAACTGGTGCCCTGGGAATATGTTGCCGAGGAAGAACCCGATTTGTGTGCTCTGCTAACCGAGGCTGTGCGCAACCGCCGGACTTTGGTGCTGAACCCGGCCTACACGCTGTTATTTCAGTCGAAATATATCCTGAAAATTCTGTGGGAATTATACCCCAATCATCCCTTGCTGTTGCGCACCGAAACCACGCCCTTACTGGATGAGCCAAGCGTTGAAAAAGTGCTTTTCGGGCGTGAGGGAGCCAATGTTCGCATTCTGGAAGCCAGCGGGGAGGTGCGTGAGGAAGCCGATGGCGACTATGGTGATTATCCCAAAATCTATCAGCAATACGCCCCTTTTCCAACCGATTCGGCGGGCCATACTTACCAGGCAGGGGTGTTCTACGCGGGCGAACCCTGCGGACTTGGCTTCCGGCGTGGTGGTCTGATCCTGGACAACGTAGCCCAGTTTGTGGGGCATGTGGTGGAGGGATAAAAATAATTGCGCGTCGTTCCAACCCTTTGCCTCGTTTGGGAATCCTTACAGTAACAATCGGTAGTGGTTTCGTAAGGAAAGATTGTTATCATAGCTCAGAATGCGAGTGGCCCGGCCAATTTGACCGGGCCACTTTTTTGATGGAGCCAGATGAAAACCAACGTCAGAACGTTATTTCTGTTACTGCATCAGACACCGTCAGTTTGCCTTCGGTGGCATTCCGCACCATGTCGACTGTCACGCCGGGAGCCAGTTCGAGCAGGTGAAAGCCGCCTTCGGGCAGAATATCGAGTACGCCCAATTCAGTCACGATTTTCCTGACGCAGCGCACCCCCGTTAGTGGTAAGCTGCACGTTTTGAGCAATTTAGACTTGCCTTCGCGATTCACGTGCTGCATGGCAACGATTATGTTTTTGGCCGAAGCGACCAGATCCATGGCCCCGCCCATGCCTTTAACCATTTTGCCGGGAATTTTCCAGTTGGCAATGTCGCCGTTTTCCGAAACCTCCATTGCCCCCAAAATGGTCAGGTCAACGTGTTCTCCGCGAATCATGCCGAAACTCTCCGCCGACGAAAACAGCGACGAGCCAGCCTGCATCGTAATGGTTTGCTTACCGGCATTGATCAGGTCAGCGTCTACCTCGGCCTCGGTTGGAAAGGGGCCAATACCCAGCAGCCCATTCTCCGACTGAAGCACAACGTTCAGACCCTCGGGAATATAATTGGCTACGAGGGTCGGGATACCAATTCCGAGGTTAACGTAGTAGCCGTCTTTCAGTTCACGGGCAATGCGCCGGGCAATCTGATGTTTGTCTAACATGATTTTCTTAAGGACGGATGGTTCGTTGCTCGATTCGTTTCTGGTAGTCGCTCCCCTGGAAAATACGCTGCACATAAATGCCGGGCGTATGAATCTGACTGGGATCGAGCGATCCGGCAGGCACCAGTTCTTCGACTTCGGCAATGGTGATTTTGCCCGCAGCCGCCATCATCGGGTTGAAGTTTTGTGCCGTTCCTTTGTAGATCAGGTTCCCGGCTGTGTCGCCTTTCCAGGCTTTCACGAGGGCGAAATCAGCTTTGAGCCAGCTTTCGAGCAGGTAGGTTTTACCCCCAAAGTCGCGGGTTTCTTTGCCCTCGGCCACTTCGGTACCAACGCCCGCCGGGGTGAGAAAAGCCGGAATACCCGCTCCTCCCGCCCGAATCCGTTCGGCCAGCGTACCCTGCGGAATCAGTTCTACGGCCAGTTCACCCGACAAAAGCTGCCGTTCAAATTCTTGATTTTCACCAACATACGACGAGATCATTTTGATCACCTGCCGCGTTTTGAGCATCAGACCAATACCGAAATCATCGACACCGGCATTGTTAGAAATACAAGTCAGGTTGCGCACTCCTTTCTTGAGCAGGGCCGTAATGCTGTTTTCGGGAATCCCGCACAGCCCAAATCCGCCCAACATCAGCACGGCTCCATCGGGAATATCGGCAACCGCAACGTCGGGCCCCTTCACCACTTTTTAAATAATACGTGTTGTTTGTTATTGATGTTGATTAATTATAAAATAAAGAAGAAATTGAAGGAAAAAAAGCAAATAAAC
>JAJAYX010000122.1 GCA_026785985.1 Rudanella sp.
AACTCCAAAGGCTACTGTCCAGATATGGTCATTTTTGTCTTCCAGAAAATTATAGATAACAGCCTCCGTTAGATTGACGCTGGTGTGGATAATCGTTTCGGTATAAGTACGCGGGTCCACCGTCATGATCCCGCCCATTTGCCCTACCGCGTATCCCATCCATATCTGGTGGCGACTGTCTTCAAACAGGCTGTTTACCGTAAGTTTGGTATCGGCCTGGGCTATATTGATGTGTTTGAGTATCTTTTTCGCCGGGTCATACACATAGTAGCCGTGATAATCAGTACCCAGCCAAATCCGGCCCCGGCTATCCTCTATAATGCTGTTAAAAGTCGCCTTGATGTTGAGGTACTTCACCGTATTCCGCTTCCGATCAATGATGCGGATACCCTTGTCCGTTCCTGCCCAGATCTGACCTTTGCTGTCTTCCAACAGGACCCAGAAAGTAGTTGTAGCTTTTTCTTTTTTTTCTTTATAAATGGTCGTAGTTTCTTGTTCTTCTACTATGCTGATGCCTCCCCAGGTGCCAACCCATAGTTTGTTTTCCTCCTGCTTGAGAAAACAGCGGGGGGAATTATCAAACACTTCTTTCCCGGTATCAATATGTTTTATCGACTGCTGCTGTACATTGATAATATCCACACCATCTACGGCATTCCCAATCCATACCCGACCAAGTACATCTTTAAATATCGTTCGGATATTATCACTGCTCAACCCCTGGGCCGTGCTTAAATGCCGGATGGTGCCGGCCTGCCGGTTTAGAATGTTGACCTGATTTCGGGTACCAATCCAGATCTCGTCTTTCCCGGTTTCCAATAGGCACGTAATGCTGTTGTCGCTCAAACCCAGTTTCTGATTCAGGTGGGTGATAGTCCCTCCCTGCGGGTCAACGATATCCGCCCCGCTGCCAGTACCCACCCAGATGTTGCCGTTGCTTTCCAGCATAAAACTGCGAACCAGATTGTCACTTAATCCGTGAGTATTTTTCAGGTGTTTGATGGTGCCTTCTGCTTCATTGATAATATCTACGCCACCGCCCCCACTGCCTACCCAAACCTGTCCATGATGGTCAGGCAATAAACCATAAACATAATTTTCGCCTAACCCTTCTTTGGTGGGCAGGTGTTTGATAAGGCCCGCTTTAGGGTCAATGACATCAACACCTCCGCCCTGGGTACCAATCCATATCTGTCCCTGACCGTCTTCGCATAACTTATTAATGGCATTGTTCGTTAACCCCTGTTCCTCGGTGTAGAGCCGGTAGGTTTCGCCCTCAAAGCGGCAAAGGCCGCTTCCGGTCCCAATCCACAAGGTGCCATTTTTTGCCTTCAGCATGGTGCCGATCCGGGGATTGGGCAAACCCAGATTCTGAATTAACAGCGTGGTTTCGGCCTCTTCTTCGATTCGAGGTTCGGGCACTTTGATCAGGGCAGGCTCGCCCAGGAGTGAAACCCGGTAGGTTAGTTTTTGGGTGGGCAGGTTTTTAAGGCTGAACGGGGTTTTGGGCAGCGTTTTCCAGTCCACTGCTGTTTGGGTCATTGGTTTTGTAAAGGGCCGAAAGCCGTCGCTCCGCCACGGTTTGGCAGGCAGCAGATCAATATCCAGTTTGGTTTGGGTAATGACTTTACGCAACGAGTCAGGCGGTGCCAGTCGCCGAAAAGGTTGGGAAGTCGGCAGGGTGAAGGGTTTGCTTTTGGGTTGGGCAAACTCGGTTTCGTATTCGGGAAAAGTGGCGTTGTCGGAGTGGTTACCACAGGCGCAGCAAAAGCCGAGGAGGGCGGTAAATGAGAAAATCTTTATCATTGGTTCAGGCAATTTTATGGTGGTTACTGATTAGCTACGTGCGGCAATGTGATTATAAACGTCGTCCCTTCGCCCTCTTTTGTTTCCACTTCCAGCGTTCCGCCGTGGCCTTTGGTCACAATGTCATAACTGAGCGAAAGCCCCAAGCCTGTACCCTCACCTGTGGGCTTTGTCGTGAAAAAGGGTTGGAAGATTTTTGCTTTCACGCTTTCGGGAATGCCTGTGCCATTGTCCCGCACCCGAATCTGAATCTGCTCTTCTGCCTGACAAGTACTCACCCAAACGGTAGGCTCATAGCCCGCTTGGGCCGTATCGGATGCCAGCCCCACCAGATCTAACCACATAGAGTTGGCCGTTTTCTCCGTGAACCGGAAGCGAATGGTGGTTTCTCCATTTAGTTGGTTACTGGTATCCGATAACGCAATGGCAAACCGATAATGCAGTACGTCGATGCCCGGCTGGGTAAACTGAGTTTGGGCCAGCGTCGAGGTCGAAATCCCGGCCAGTAACGAGAGGATAAGCAGGTAGGCTTTCATAGAAATGGTTTAGGGTGGTGAACCGTACGATCACGGTTCACCCGGAATCGGCTATAGTTTGCCCTGAAGCCTGTCGGCATGGGTGAGATGGTGTATCAGTTGCTGCTGTTAAGACCAGCTTTTTCGACCTGTTGCGCTTCATTACCGGGCCAACTCTTCCCGCTCCTCCAGATGCTGCATCACCTCGGCTTTGGTGAGCCATGCTGTGCGGAGTTTCTTCTCGGAAAGCAACGGTAATTGGTCGCCCACGTGTTTACTGCCGGGTTGCGTAGCGTTGCCGTAGCTCAACAGCACCTGCGCCCTGGGCTTGTCACCAAACTCGACTATGGCCACGTAGGTATCGCCGTGCACGGCGTAGTTCTTGTTGTTGGCTTTGTTGCGGGCGTAATACATCGTTCGGAAGATGCCGAGGTTACCCGATCCACCATTCCCCGGTACATCGTAGTTGCCTGCTTTAAACCGGTTTACGTCTCCCCAGGGTACATCCAGCGAGCCATAAAGTTTCTCTACTTCCTGGGCCGACTGAACCAGCAGCGTTACGGCCTGTTTGGGGTCTTTCAGGCCATCGGGTGTGGTGACGGGCTGCGCCGGATTCCAGGGCGTGCTGAACATGGACGACTTAAGCCGGTTGAACCAGTTGGCAAACAGTACGGCCCCGCGACTAGTGGTTTCGGTGGCCTTGTCCCATGTTTGGAGTACTGCCACCGCCCGCTCGGCAAGGGGGTCGGGGTGTTGTTGCACAGCCGCAAACAGATCGTCGAGGAAACGGTCGGCTGCTTCCATGCCGGTGTTCAGTTTGTAGGCTACGAGTTCGTCGTAGGTAATGGAT
>JAJAYX010000123.1 GCA_026785985.1 Rudanella sp.
GGGCGAACCCGACGAACCGGGGTCAGTAACGCCCAGCGTACCCCAAAATGAAATCAGGTGCGTGGTTCCGGTTAGGTCTCCGCTATACCCGCTGATTTGCGTGTTGGCATTGGTAAAGGAAATCTTTTTCACATCGCCACGGGGGTGGTGAATGCCGAAGTTGTTGGCGGTGATGGCGGCTCCCCGGTTCCAGCCGTTATAAGTGGTGTTTACATCGGGGGGAACTTGTTGCGTGAGTTCGACCAGCACAAAATCGGAGTTGGGAGAACCGGCCCGGAAGATGGTGCCGTTGAGCGTAACAACATCCAGGTCTTCCTGAGAAGGCGAGCAGCTCGGGCTTTGGTAATTGAACCGCACCAGCCAGTTCTGAACCTGAGCCAGTTCGATAGGGTCGACCGTGTCGGAGTTGTTCAGGTCGACGCAGTGAAACGCCGACTGAAAAAACGAGCGAAAACTCTGGCGCATCGTGTTCACCATCGATCCCGTACAAAGTCGGGAGCCACCCGCCAGCAAAATCATAGCCACCCCATCGCCTTCAAACTGATAGGCGGGATAGCAGACCATGTTGGAGTGACACGTACCGGCCTGCCCGAACACTTTATCAGGAAACATATTTTTGTAGCCATGCACCACCGAGCGGAGGTGAACGCTGCTCGACCCGATACCCGAAACAGGTTCCTGCAATTCCAGCGTCAAGTTTGACCCCTGCACCAGGTCTGTCCAGAACTCCCCCAAAACTACGTTTTGGGCCTCAGTAATGGGGCCTACAATCATGGTTCGGTCGCCATTATAGAGAAACAGCTTTGAGCCTTCTTTGAGTTGAAAGCGGTCGAAAATCAGATTCAGCGAAAAGGCTCCGGCCGCGTCGATCCGATACGTATAAATATAAAAACCAGCCTGTTTGTCTTTGGCAGACACGTTAATCAGGTCGATACTAACATCCTGATTGATACCAAACCGAAAGGGCATCCCGTTTTTAGCATCCTGTTCGTCCTGAGCCAGCAGGGGAGCGGCATCAACGGCGGGCAAACTGAGCGTAGGGATCAACTGTTGTTTAGCTCCACTAAGGCCATAGGCATCCAGATTCTGGCTTTGCCCAAATCGTTTAGTACGCACCTGCGCGTTTGCAATGTCGGTACTCCATCCGAGCAACAAAAACAACAGGTAAACTACTACTAATCGGTTCACAAACATAGGGTTAGCATCAGACAGAGACATATATCCACCGAACCGGTCAGATACAACTGCTTAACGCTGACAAAAGTCCATGTAAAATCGTTGCCTTTGTGTACTGTATTCTAACTTTTAGCGAGCGGTGTTTGCCGGGCATCCCGCTCTAAAATCGAAAACGCGGTTGCTCAGCGTTGGCGGATTTTTACCATTAAGCTGGCGGGTAAAAATAGTAACGTTAGTAGTCTCAGGGTCAGCCACCAGTGCGTCGGGCAATACCACCACCGGATTCGTTTCCCACCGCCGAACACCCACCACCATAAATTCGACGGGGCTAAGGCTACCACCCGCTGCCCGTAGTGTGAGCTGGCGAGTGGCGCAATCATAACCGGGTTGACTCGTGGTCAGCGGGCCGGCTGCTTTGGCTTCGCTGGTTTCGAACTGACGGGTGAACCGAATAGGGTATGACTGCCCCGCCGACACCGCAAACGTGATGGACAAGTTCGAAGCCGACGAGAGAGCGCTCAGGCTGGCGGTTGGGCCGGTGCCTCTCGTGACCGACACCACCCGCGAAGCCACTACCCCCGCTGGTGCCGTTACAACCCACGACACTGAGTTTGTGTGGTTCACATTGACCTGATACGTGCTCGATCCGGTCATTGTGGCGGGTCCGGTTATTACGGGTTTCGCCGTATTTGCCGTGGTATACAGGTTGGAGGGGTCGAGCCAATCACGCAGGCGGGTATCGGGCGAGGTGCCGCCATTCCACGAGGTTGCCAGTCGTCCAAACAAATCATACCGACTTACCAGTGGTGCCCCGCAGTAGGACGGACCGCCGTGCAATTGCCCCACCACCCGCCGGTTGCCATTCAGGATGGGCGACCCCGACGAACCGGGTTCTGTAACGCCAAAATCGCCCCACTGAACCTGCAAATGAGTAGTTCCGGTCGGGTTTTCGTAGTTGGTCAAGGTAGCGGTACCAGTGGCAAACGAAATCTTTTTCACATCGCCCGCCGGATGATGAATGCTCACCATTGAACTGGGCAGCGTGGTGCTTCGGTCCCAGCCCAGATAGGTGGGGTTTACCGACGGGCTAATCTGCTGGCGCAGTTCGAGCAGTAAAAAATCAGACTCGCTGCGCAAAGCGCGGAGGTCGGCTCCGGTCATGGTCACAAAATCCAAATCTTCGGCAGAGGGGGAACAGCCGGAGCTTTGATACCCAAACCGAAATAGCCAGTTCTGAACACCCGCACTTTCCGACGGTTCCATCAGGCCGTTACTATTCAGATCGAGGCAGTGAAAAGCAGTTAGGAAAAACGAGCGATACTGTTGATTGATGGCATTCATCAGGCTTCCCGTACACCAGCGGGTGCCGTCGGCCAGCAAAATCATGGCCACTCCGTCGGCTTCTGTCTGATAGGTAGGATAGCATATTACGTTTTTCTCGCAGGATTCTGCCGCGCCAAACGCTTTATCGGTGGTCGATGGAAAGGTGTTTTTATAGCCATGCACTACCCCCGCTATGTGAATTTGGCTGGGTATAATGGTATTGGCGGGCTCACGGAGTTCCAGAATTACTTCGCTGCCGGGCAACAAATCAGACCACAACTGGCCATTTTTGGGGTTCTGAGCCGAGGTGATGGGACCAATCATGAACGAGCTATCGGCATTGCAAAGCACCAATTCGGCCCCTTCTGCCAGCTTGAACTGATCGAACAGCAGGTTAACCGAAAAAGCACCCGTTGCCTGAATCCGGCATTTCACCACCGTTTGCCCCCCACTCATCGATCGATTGCCATCGCGCTGAACGGTTAGGTTAGCAGCTTGTTTCACACCGAACCGAAAAGGTAAGCCCAGTTTGGCTTCACGCTCGTCTTCGGCCAGCAGTGGTGCCGCGTCAATGGCGGGGAGTGTCAGCGTTGGCAACCCCTCCCCTATCGACCCCGTTATGTTAGCTTTGGTTGGTGTTAACCGACGACTGGTGATCTGCCCCTGACTCCAGTTTGGACAGATAATCAATAAAGCGGCAAAGCAATAAAAAGCGTATCGAAATAAACGTTGGCGCATAACGCTGGCTCGGTATGATGATTTTATACCAACACAACAATATATGTGCTAATAAATTTGTCATCATGCCAGTAATGAGACAATCGTTTGAAATCAGGCCAAAATGCCGTATATTGAGTTCATTATATTGCCTATCCCTGGTTCGCCTATCCATATTTTCAACGGATTGGGGTGCCCGTCAAATTGCGAGCCAAAGTCATCTGTCCTATCAGGGAAGATGGACAAATTCTATGCTACAGAAAACCAGGGGGGTCGCCCTCAGTTATATTCGCTACCGCGAAACGTCGATTATCGCCCGTGTTTATACCGAAGAATATGGGCTGCAAAGCTATATCGTCAACGGGGTTCGGTCGGCCAAAAGCAAGACCAACAAAATTGCGTTGTATCAGCCCTTAACGCTGCTGGAGATGGTAGTCTATTATAAACAAGATCGTGAACTCCACCGGATTTCGGAAGTAAAAACGAACTATCCGTTTCAGAGTCTGCCCTTTGAGGTAGCTAAAGCCAGCATGGCCATGTTTGTGACGGAGATGCTCACCAAAACGCTGAAAGAAGAAACCGGCAACCCGATGCTGTTCAGGTTTCTGATGGATTCGGTGTTGTATCTGGAAAATGCCCGCACGAACTACGAAAACTTTCACCTCGCTTTTCTGCTTAAACTCACCACCTTTCTGGGTTTCGGACCCGAAAACGCCCGTGAGTTTGAGAACCAACTCCGCGAAAACTCGTATCCTTTTCTACCCGACGACGACACAGACCGGGGTCTGAACACCCTGATTCGGTTGCCTTTAGGCACACCGGCGACTCTCAGCCGCGCCCAGCGCAACGAGTTGCTGGACGCACTCGTAGCCTATTATCGCATTCATGTAGATTCGCTCGGCGAGGTGAAATCCCTGCCGGTATTGCGGGAAGTGTTGGGGTAAACCGAGAGCCAATCAGGGCAGGCAGCTAAGAGGCCACTAATCGATCAATTCGGTTAATCGACTGAATAACAGACCGAACGGTGTGATAATTGATCTTCCAGGAGTGGCCCATATGCGTCCAGATCGGTTGCCCGTCGCGGGTCATCAGCGGCCACCATTCACCGGTTTCGGGGTTCACCATTTTGTTGAGCACAAAGCGGTGGACATTTTCGTAGGCTTCCCAATATACCTCATCGCCCGTGAGCCGGTAGGCATCCAGAAACGCAATCAGGATCTCGGCCTGTTGCCAGAACTCTTTTTCCCGGTCATACACGGCCCCGCTATGCGCTCCTTCCACAAAAATCCCGCCCAGTTCCCAATCAACCCCATACGTAACGGCGTGGTGCAGTGCTTTGTCAAAAGCAGAACGATACGGGTCAT
The DNA here is from genome assembly GCA_026785985.1 of Rudanella sp. Lineage (GTDB taxonomy): Bacteria > Bacteroidota > Bacteroidia > Cytophagales > Spirosomataceae > Rudanella. The sequence goes on from JAJAYX010000123.1 coordinate 4,581, forward strand.
AAGGGATACTCAGAATGTCTAAAGCGTGGAGCAACAGCCAGCCAAATTCGCCATTGTGGCCGTAGCTCGTGTTGTCGGTGGCGGCCTGCTTTATGCCCCCGTCGCCAAAGCGATCCCAACCCCAGATCACATCGAACTTGATTTGGGGAGCCACCTGCCAGTCGGGCCAGAACTGCGGAACGCCCGTGCCATAGACCGGGTGCATGATTCGCCCCAATAGCAGGTCGATCACTTCGAGCAGTTTCCGACGGTGCAACCCCAACTGACTGGCCTCAAACAGGGTTGTGAAGGCTTCCATCAGGTGCATATGGGCATCGAGGGTTTTGCGGTCGCCCCCGCCCGGCCCCGGCCCTTTGAGGGTCCAGTCACGCTCAAACATTTCAAAATAGCCCCCGTGGCCCGTATCGGCAGCATGTTTTTGCAGGAGGTCGAACAACCGGCCGGCATGATCCAGGCCGCGTGGGTCGCCGGTGGCAAGGGTATATTCGCTCAGGCAGTAGATGGCAAAACTTTGCCCATACACGATTTTCTGATCGTTTAGCACCTTGCCCTGCCGGTCGGTCATCCAGTAGAAACCGCCATGTACGTCGTCCCACATCCGGTCGATCAGGTAATCGACTCCGTGCCGGGCCAGATCGGCCAGTTCGGGACCGTTGCCATAGCCCGCCCGGTGAGCCGATGAGTAGGTATAAATGGAGCGCGTCTGCGAAATCAGCGATTTTTCGTCGGTGCCGGTGTCGTGTCCGTGCTGATCGAAATGGGTGATAAACCCACCGTTGTTGTGGTCGGCGGTGCGGCTCACCCAAAACGGGAGCAGTTGCCGGGTTAGGTGGTGGTGGAGTTCCTGCCGATGATGCTGAAGCAGTTGTGAAGTCATGCCGATAAGGGATAGGTAGTGAGTAATTGTCTAATTTCGAGGGGCGTAGCGGTACCAGTTTGACCCAGTTTCTGTACGGTGACGGCGGCTGCCAGGTTAGCAATCGCCAGGCTTTGTGGCCAGTTGGCCCCGGCAGGCAGGGTAGCGGCCAGCGTGGCGACCACCGTATCACCCGCCCCCACCGTATCGAGCGGTCCGGGCAACGCCAGCCCCTCCACCGACCAAACGCCCGCCGTTCCTACGCAAACCATTCCAGCTTTACCCCGCGTTACCACCACCGGCCCCGTCAGTCGCCGGGACAGCGTGTCCCCGTGTTCCAGGCACCAGTTCAGGTCGGAGTTTTCGGGTGCGTCGAGGTGCAGAAACCGGGCTAGTTCTGCCGTGTTTACTTTCACCGTAACGCCCCGCATCAGCAAGCCACTATCGCGCAGGTCGGCCACAAATTGCACGGCAGGATGTTGTCGGATCAGGTTATTCAGCGGTTCAATTCGGTCGGGGGTCAGAAGGGGGCGGCCAAATTGTTGGTTAATAATCAGCACGTCCAGTTGAGGAAGCAGGCCGCTCAATGCGTCGATTAGTTGAGCAAAAATACTGTCGGACAGGTGGTTACGGTTACCAAAATCAATACGATTGGCTTCGGCTCGACCATCCATTGGTTTGGTGTAGACACAGGTGTCCCAACCCGAATTGGCTGTCAGCAAGTGATCGGTGCAAACGCCCTGTTGCCCAAACAGGTGGCGCATCTCCCGCCCGAACAGGTCAGGCCCCACACAACCAATGGCCCAAAGCTGCCCCACGCCCAACGCCAGCAGGTTCTGCACCACGTTACCGGCTGCGCCCAACGAGGCCCTCGGCTGGTGACCCCAATGCACCGGAAGGCCCGTTTCGAGCGATTGTTCGCCGGTTTGGGTGGCATAATCAAAGTAGACATCAAGCGCGAAATCTCCGATAACGCCCACCTTCAGCCGGGTCATTCGGTCGAAGATCGGGATCAGGTCGCTGGGTTGCAGGGAATGGGAAGCAGTCAGAAGCAAAGGATTCAGGGTCATCGGGAGTCGGTGAACTACGGGAACAATCTATTTCGTCATGAACTCCCAGGTAGCGGTTATGTAGTGAAAAGCCGGGTCTTTGGGGGCTTTCCAACTGCCGGTTAGCTGCCCTTTTTTGTCTTTTTTAACAGACAGCGAAGTCCAGCTAAATTGCCCGCGCTCATAGTCGAACGTGCGGCCATCGTCGTCGTAGAGCGGCCAACTGGTTTCGGTTGTGCCATAATACCGAATTTGCAGGGGCAGTTTTTCGGTGTCTCCGGGCGTGTGCAGCCGGGGCGGAATCATCGGAATAATGCCGCCCTCTTTCACCAACAGCGGCAAGTTCGACAGGCCCGGTTTTATTTCGATCACTTCGCCTTTGCCCGCCAGTTTTCCCGTGTAAAAGTCATACCAGTTGCCGGCGGGCAACACCACGGTGCGGCTTGTTTCGCCCGCAAACAGGGGGGCTACCAACAGGAAATCGCCCAGCATAAACTGGTCTTTGA
>JAJAYX010000124.1 GCA_026785985.1 Rudanella sp.
CAACTGAAGGACAGTTATACCTAATAAATTGGTTTGCTCGTCCTTATCAATTGGTCTTCACGGGTTTATTTAGGATTTCAACCCCTTAACTTAACCTGTTTCACTCACATTTAAGCGGTTTACCCTCATGAAAAAGATTCCCCCTGTCTTCAGCAAACGCGCCTTCTGGTCTGATGACGTTACCAAACTCAACAAGGATACGGACGGCACCTACATCATCGCGCGGGTTTTTGATGCGGGAACATACGAGGATATGCAGGAAGCCATTCGGTATTATGGCCGGAGCCAAGTAGAGCGCGCACTACTGGATGCTACCGATCTGCAAAGCTCAACCATCGCACACACAGCCATTTGGTTAGACCGTAAACCCGAAGACTTCCGGGCCTTTCGCCGTAGCCAGCTCAACCCGATACCCTACGCGACTTTCTGATTACGCCCCACTTCGCGCCCAGTCAGTAAGTCGTTACGTCGAACCCTTTTATTTTCGCCGTTAATCGTTCAACTTTCCGTCAGGAACGGTAGAGTTGTTGCATGGCTGCTCAATTCCTGCCATTATTCCTGACCGAAAGCACCCATTGACTGGGTGCTTTTTGGCATATCATCCTGTTTAAGCACCACCGGATACCTCCGGCAAAACAAAGGATCGCCGATGGAAAATCAACTGTACTACCAGACACTGGAACCCAATTCGTTTCGCCTATTGAATGAAGTTATGGGGTCCAAACCCCTTCAGGACGCGGGCTTCAGCCTCGCCGGTGGCACCGCTCTTGCCTTGCAACTGGGTCACCGTATGAGTACGGACCTTGACCTGTTTTCGCCCAAACCGTTTGATCCACGCCAGATGCAGGAAATCATGCGCGGGATATTCGGTAATCGCATTGAGTTTCAGTCGATCAATGAATTGGGATTCAGGGGGTTTGTCGATGGGGTTAAATTCGATATGATTCATTATCCGTTTCCGCCCAAACAACCTGTTGTCGAAGCCGATGGAATCAGAATGCTTTCCGTCGAGACCATATCGGCAATGAAAGTCCACGCGGTGGCCAATCGCGGTTTGCGACGTGATTTTACCGATCTGGCAGAAATACTACAGCGAATACCGCTGAAAGATGTTCTGGTTCAGTATCAGCAGCAGTTTACCCCCTCGCCTACCGCTTTTCGGCATACCATGCAGGCCATGACCTATTTTGGGGATGCTGAACGTACTCCCCAGAAAATTGCTACGCTCAATAACCGATCCTGGGACTCAGTTAAAAAAATCATTCAAACCAGCGTAACTAATCCGTCTGTCGTGAACCTTCAGGCCGCTCCTCTGACCGTCAAACCAACTAATCCCCACTGTCCCAAATCGACATTGACCACTACCAACACAGGAATTAAAACGACCGCTGCAACAAGGACAGCCGCTCCTCGAAACACAGTGGCTCGCCAGGCTGTTCATCTGCCCAAAAAGAAATCGGTAGGGCAGGTGAAGCTGTAAAAAACGCCACAGAACAAAACGAATAGAAAAAAGGGAGGGGGGTAAGGGTTGGGCATCGGTAGCTTGATCGTTGCTCCCTTTGTTCGTATCTTAGTGTCAGATAATCAATCAGATAACAAGAAATGAAGCCCCTTTCTCCTACAGTTTATGGCCTGTTGACAGCCCTGTTGGGTGGCCCTGTATTTCGTACTGCCCCGGAGCGTATTGACTCAACCGGGTTATTGTTATTGGCCGGAAAAACGCTGGTTCGTTACCAGCCTGCCGCGCCGGGTATGCCTTACTCATTTCTCTTTTGTGTGGTATAGCTGATGGAAACATTGACACTTACCGCTACCCCGACCGCTGGTATTAGTAGACTCAAAAAGAAGTCTCTGGCCTGCCTGATCCTATTTTTTAACGGGACTTTCTATCAGGCAACGGGAGCCGATGCTGCCGAGATCGCGTTCTGTTCCCATGTCCCATTAGTCTTTCGGGGTAGAGGATACGAGGCTTCTATGCCAGACTACCTGGTAATCGTATGGCCCCACCAGATCAGGCGTGTTATTGACGAATTGAATGCAAAAGGCAACCCCGTTGGGCTTTTTGACAAGGCGACTGGAGAGATACGGGAATATTGGCCGTTGCAAAATGTAGAATCTGTTGACGATTATTGGCTGACGTTACCCTTCCGGGCAGCTATGTCCACTATCGAAAAAAGCATCGAGCCGTTGCCCGAAGAACCCACAGACCGGGTTGTTTCCCTCTTGGTGGATGATGTACAGGCACTTGATGCCGCCTGGGGTTTCTTACAGAGTTCGCAGACTCCCTTAGCTGATTTTGGGCAGACCCTAACCCCATTTGAGGTTCATTTCTGATTCGTTGACTCTTTGAGTATGATACAGGTCACCCATTTCCCCCCTTTCGTATGAGCGTCTGTGTACTTGATGATACCCATTTTGCGAGTGTAGCTTACACCCTATGCAAAACAGAAACTAACCAGCAGTCACCTGAGTTTGATCTGGGTTTCCATTTGAATGAAGCGGATGATCAATTGAGCGAAACGTTTGTCGTAAATCTGGTGACCGAGTGGCGTAAGCTGAACTAACTGGCGTATGACGACTGCTACAGCGTGGAGTCAGCCCCGGAAGAAGAGTTGGAGTCGTTAGCACTTTGGCTGGGCAAAACGTTAACTCCCATCGGACTAATCAAAGCCCTGCTTTCAATCCGGTATCAGCTTATGGATTTTATGGAAAAACCCGGTGAAACCGGAACAGATGACGACGGCAAGGCCAGCGGTGAACCATATAACCACCTGCTTACCTGTATCAGTGTTGTCTCTAAACACATTATATGTGGGCTACCTGCTTACGATAAAGAAGAATGGTTTATATCCGATTAAGGCCCGTACGCACAGGTAAGCTCGACAACTACAAACTTTTTACTTATTCAATGAATTATACGCCTAAAAATCAAACGCAGGCACTTCGCTTTGAGCGTGTTTTACGGGAACTCGACATCACTAACCGGTTTAAAATCACTCGGATTGGTCGCGAGGGGAAGGCTGGATTTCGGCTGTATGATTATTATCGCAAGCATTACCCCCTAATCTGCACCGGCTCCCTCAAATCGTGTTATGCAACGTTTCAAAAAACTGTACAGGAGCCGCAGCCGCCGGAGGGTCGACAAATTTATGCCCAATGGGTCTATACTTGGAATACCCCGAAGCCGGCCAGCGACCGCCAACTCGCCTATATTGTCCGCCTATGTCAACAAGCAGGGCGGCCACAGCCAGCCCCGATGCCTGCTACGTCGGACGAAGCGAGAACACTCATTGGTGAATTGTTGCTGGGATGAGGTGATGCCATCGACTGGCTACTATAGAATTGTTTGGTCAGTCCGCCCGATCAGTCGTTACGGTTGGATAATTTTTTATGTCGATTCGTATTCAGAAACACGGTCAGTGTGTTGGCGGCTGTGCTGTTGCCGCCCGATAGATTGCCCCACAGTGGCAAAAGGCGTCGTATCCGTAAATTGGGTGATGCCTGTAGCGTTGAAGGCGACGCGGACGTTCCGAAGCGTCGGCCCGGCCCGGTGGTCTTTGTGGAAATACTCGTAACCACCCGTTGGGCTGTAGCGGCCCTCCTCGGTGTTGCCATTGGCGAAGCCGATGACAATACAACGGATAAGAATTTTGTGATTAAGAGTTTAAAATTAGAGGCTACAGTCACGCATTTTGCTCTTAATTAGTCACTTGAAATGAATAAAGTTTCACCTTTCCTCACAATATCTATCATATTATTGTCATCAGGGGCAATTAGCAATCCAATTAGCCCTCTGTTTTTAGAAGTAGCTAATTCAACGTTTTGAATCTTAAATTTTCCTTCATTTGAGCCTGTATGCAGATACATACCTCTTTGAATCACACCTTCGCCGATTGTACCAAATATCACATACTGATTTCTTGTAGTGAGGAAGTGTTTTTCCTCCACGTTAAAGTAGATTTCCATCTGATGAATTCCCCCAACCCTTAAAAGGGTAATTAGAAACGATTTTTCATGCTTTGGGGCTTTAAAAAGCATGAATGTTTCAACTTACTTGAAATACTGTGTAAATGCTCTTTCGGCAAAAGAAGACGCTGCTGCTGTTTCCTGAGTAGCTAATGTCTGTGATACTCCGTGCGCTGCTTGACTGGTGTTTAGACGATATAATTCGTGCAGTAAGGTCTTTATGAGTTCTGGTCTAGATGAAAAGGCTTCTTGGCCAATTACAAATCCGTTTTCGCCAAATAGTGACAACCCAGAGGCTGGCATATCAGGCTCCACTATAATAGTGCGTCCACATATTTTTAGTTCTGTTCCCACTCCAGAATTGAAGGCAGTCCGTAGTTTCGCTTCGCTTCTGAGCATAAATTGAACCTCAGTTACTATTGCTTTCTCAGCAGAGTTGAAGGCTATTTTTTGGGCAACTGCCCCTGCAATTTTACCAAAAATCCAGCCAAATACGGGTTTTGTAATCGCCCCGCCTACCAATACTTCGGCCACAATATTGTCAGGTTCTATTCCCCTCTCCTGACTCAACCGCTTCATCATCTCCGCATTTTGCCGGGCCGCTTGCGGTGAGCCAGCCGGATAGGAAGTGGCCGCTGGTGGTCGTTGGCCCGGCCCCGGCTGTTGGCCTTCGCCATCGGTTTTTAGAAATCCGTTGACCGTCACGCTACTGGATTCGTTGTAGGCATCCACGTCCTGAAACCCGTTGGAGTATTTGGTCTCCACCCCCGGTGCAATGCCGATCATGCCATCGGGGTCGATGAAGCGCAGGGGGTTGTTGAACACATACGTGTAGGGACTCCACCGTCGGCTGACTTCGGCCAGCGGGTCCACCACACCCCACCGCCCGATGGTGGCATCGTAGAGCCGTGCGCCATAGTCCGACACGCCCGGCCCTAACTCGGTCAGGCTCTCTTTGCCATTGAACTTGTCCCGGTTGGTGCTGTTGCCGCGTCAAAAAGTTTCCCCTTCTGACTCGTTTGCAAACCCTCCTGCTTGGTAATATTTTTTTAATTCTTTACCGCAATACGGGCAATGTGAAATTACTAACATTGGGAGTAGTAACTCAAACTTTTCGTATCCCATTGTTATGTAGAAGTTCAGAAAAGGCTTGTTTATTAATAAAGGATGCGGCAAAAATCTAATAACTCTAATATTCGGAGAGGTCGTAGAAGGTTTATCAAGATCAAACCGGAACTTTTCGCAACAGAATTTCATATGCAGTTTGGAGTTTAAGGTACTCTGGTAGCTTTCAAAAATACTTCCTTGATTGCTGGGTTAGAAATCACGTATTCAAGCCCTTTTCTACCAGTTGTAGTGTTTACACCCATCTGAGTTGTAAGAAAGCCTTCTTGTCGCAGAATATCAACATTTTGGGCTGGAATTCTGAATGCAGTTGCCCCTTGATTCGCATTTCTCGCATACGATGCGGCATACGATGCATCTTCAGCTAAAAAAAGAGGCCCGCTACCGCTTTCTGAGCCAGTCATACCCCTATATATGACCTTGTAAGTGTCGTCAGCACCTCCTGTCAAAAGCTTTGATATTTGCTGAGAAGTATAACTTTTACCCGTTAGTTGGCCTGTAGCAATAACCGCTTCACTGACTACTCTGTTAGCAAACGCCCCTGCAATTTTACCAAAAATCCAGCCAAA
>JAJAYX010000125.1 GCA_026785985.1 Rudanella sp.
CAACCGACATCAACGCCCTGGCTATTGAACCCGTTTCGGGGCGGGTATTCGTGTCCACATCAGGCGGGTTGGTTTCCTACGGGGGCGTGGCAACCGAACCCGCCGAGGCACTCACGGGTATCACTATTTTCCCCAATCCCGTCCGCCCCGACTTCACTGGTTTGGTGGGAATTCGCGGCCTGACCGACAACGCGGTGGTCAAGATTCTGGATACTGCCGGGCTGTTGGTCTATGAAACCCGCGCTCAGGGTGGCACCGCCACATGGAATTTACAAGACTATCGCGGTCGTTCGGCTCAAACAGGTATATATTTGGTTATCGTAGTAGCCGCCAACGGCACCGAAGGCATAGCCGGAAAATTGGCGGTGGTAAGATGATTTAAAAATGATTTTAGATTCCCAACAACCAGAAGCCATCCAGCAGTATTTAATGCGCCGGGGATGGATTTGCGAAGACGAACGGGTGGTGGCCGTTGAGAAGCCCGGCGAAGGAAACATGAACTACACCCTCCGCGTTAGAACGGGCAAACTGGATAATGGACAGGGCGGTAGAAGTCTGATTATGAAGCAGTCACGAGCCTATGTCGAAAAATACCCCAGCATTGCGGCCCCGGCAGAACGGGCGGTGATAGAGGGTCAGTTTTACCGCAAAACTCAGGCTATCCCCGCTCTCCACGTCTGCCAACCCGACCTGCTCGACCTCGACCGCAACCACAACATCCTGATAATGGAAGACCTCGGCGCGGCCAGCGATTTCACCAATCTCTACCAGCCCGGTGTTGTGCTCAGCGACGATGAACTAAACGCGCTGATTCACTATGCCAGCACCCTCCACAATCAGTTCCGGCAACCCACCCCCGACCCGGCTTTTGCCAATGCGGCAATGCGGACGTTGAACCACGAACACATTTTCCGGTATCCGTTTATGGTGGATAATGGCTTCGATTTGAACACTATTCAAGCCAGTTTGCAGGCCGCAGCCATGCCATACAAGCAAAACGAGACCCTGAAAAACACCATCACCCAACTTGGCACCGTTTACCTCGGCGAAACGCAGCGGGGGGCCGACCCTACCCTACTCCACGGCGATTTTTACCCCGGAAGCTGGCTCCGAACGGCATCGGGCGTGAAGGTGATCGACCCCGAATTCTGCTTCTTCGGCCCCGCCGAATTTGATCTCGGCGTGATGCTCGCGCACCTGCACCTGAGCGAACAACCCGTTTCTATCATGGAAGCTGCCCAAACTCACTACGACCGCCCCGAAGGGTTTGATGAGCAGTTATTACGGCAATTTACGGGCATCGAAATCATGCGGAGGCTGATTGGCCTGGCCCAGTTGCCACTGTCGTTATCGCTGAAAAAAAAGGTGGAGTTGTTGGCGTTGGCGGAGGGGATGCTGAATTAATCCCCACTATGAACAAACTACTTCCCCTACTCCTCCTCACCCACCTTGCCTTTGCGCAGGCACCCAAACCCCGGCGTATCTGGTTCGACACCGATATTATACCCTGCCTGGCAAAACCGACATTGATTTTCTGAACAACAGCAAACACCCTGGCGATCAATGGCTTTACGACCAGTTTCGACCCTGGCAACTGTTCAACCAACAATTATTCGGTATCGACGGTTTTGTACCCTGGGATGCCACGCCCCTCGGCTACCTGACCCACCCGAATTACTTCAACTATTACACCGACATTCCCGTGCGGATCAACACCCGCAAAACCGACACGGGCGACAACGGCACCAAGCCCTTTCTCGAAGTCTCAACCCACTACAAAGACACCAGGTGGAGGGCGACCTGCGCCTACAAAACCCTGCCGGGCTTTGAGGAACTGGTGATCGAAGCGTTGAAATGAAATAGAGGACACCTTGCGGTGTGAGCTATAGCACACATACCTCTCTGCGTAACTCCGTGTTGTAGCTCTTTTTCTCATTGATCCCTTTTCCTCCACTTTTCCAAAGCCCCCGCGAAATCATCTGGCAACGGCGAGTCGAACTGCATCCATGCCTGGGTGCGGGGGTGTTTGAAGCCTAATGACTTGGCATGCAGGGCCTGCCGGGGAATCAGGGCGAAGGCATTATCGACAAACGCTTTGAACGAGCCATTGGGGTTACCCCGCAACAGGCGGTCGCCCCCGTAGGTGGCATCGTTGAAAAGGGGGTGACCGATGTGTTTGAAATGCGCCCGAATCTGGTGCGTCCGGCCCGTTTCTAGTTTGCACTGCACCAGCGACACAAACGTTAACGGTTCCAGGGTTTTGTAGTGCGATACGGCCCATTTACCCTTGGTTTCATCGTCGTAAATAGTCATCATTTTGCGATCTTTCAGGCTCCGGCCAATGTAGCCCGTAATGGTTCCGTCGGCGGGGTCGGGTATGCCCCAGACGAGAGCGTTGTAGGTGCGTTCGATGGTATGGTCGTAAAATTGGCGGGCCAAATGCGCCATTGCCAGTTCGGTTTTGGCGATCACCATCAGGCCCGACGTGTCTTTGTCGATCCGATGAACCAGTCCGGGCCGAATCACATCGGGCGAACTATGGCTGGCCTCCATTGATGGAAGGTGCTGAAAATGATAGACCAGTGCGTTGACTAATGTACCCGTCCAGTTGCCATGAGCCGGGTGAACCACCATCCCGGCGGGCTTATTCAGTACCAATAAATCGGCATCTTCATAGACAATGTTGAGCGGAATATTTTCGGGCAGCAGGTCGGTTTCACGGGGGGGCTGGGCGAGGGCCACCGTAATTACATCGGCGGGTTTAACTTTGTAGCTGGCTTTGGTGGGCCGGTCGTGTACCCGCACTGACTCCACGTCGATGGCGGCCTGAATTTTGGTTCGGCTGGCACGGGGGAGTTTTAATAGTAAAAAACGGTCGATGCGAAGCGGGCTTTGACCACCATCCACCACAATCCGGTGGTGTTCGTACAGGTCGTCTTCTTCGTCGGTAAAATCAGGTTGCTGATCAGTCATGGGTGCAAAAATAGCGGTTTCTCCTCTGCAACGCATCGACCATTTGCTGGCCGGGCCACTTCCCATTCAATTATACCTGAAACGGGACGATCTATTGCACCCGCTGGTATCGGGTAATAAATGGCGCAAACTGAAATATAACCTCGTTGCGGCTCAGGAAGCCGGTTTCGATACGCTGCTTACCTTCGGCGGGGCGCGGTCAAACCACCTTTATGCCACCGCTGCTGCCGGTCAGTTGCTCGGTCTGAAAACCATTGGGGTGGTCCGTGGCGACGAACCGGCTCTGCTCGACTCACCCACTATCCGGTTCTGCCGGTCAGTAGGCATGACAATTCATCAGGTTAGCCGGGCTGCTTTTCGGGAAAAAGAAACGCCAGAGTTTCTGGCTCATCTGACACAACACTTTGGGTCGGCCTACATCCTTCCCGAAGGCGGCACCAACGATCTGGCGATCCAAGGCACTGCCGAAATCATGCCTGAAATTAGTACTCAACTTGGCGCTACACCCGATGTTGTTTGTTGCGCGGTCGGAACGGGTGGCACGGTGTGGGGGTTGGCAAGATCGGCCCCACCGCAAACAGCGGTGCTGGGGTTTATGGCCCTCAAAGGCTGGAGTCCGCCCCTCGACCCGTCTCACCCAAACCTTACCTACCAGACTGATTATCACTTTGGTGGCTACGCCAAAACAACACCCGAACTCCTCCGGTTTATGGCCGATTTTGAGGATCAAACGGGTATTTTGATTGAGCAAGTCTATACCGCCAAAATGCTGTATGGCGTGCTTGATTTGGTCCGAAACGGCTTTTTCACAGAGAATGCAGCGGTTGTTGCCGTGCATACGGGTGGGTTACAGGGGCGACTTCGCCGACCTGTCGGACCACCCCGCCCGCTTTAGCCGGTCGTTCACGGCCCGGCCAAGCCCCTCGTTGGGCAGCAGTTGGGCGTAGATTCGGGTGAGGGGCAGGTTGTCTAATTGCCGCAGATAGGCAAACAGGTTTTTCGCTGCTTCGACAACATCACCGTTTGCGGACAGGACTAGCTGGTTGTCAAGAGGAATACCCGGTAATGGTTCCCTAAAAACCAAGCCCCCTGTTTGCGAATCAACAGAGTCGGGTTGCTCGCCAGGCTGTAGCAGGAATACGGGTTTGCGGGGAGCATAATGACTACTGAGCATTCCCGGTGCTTTGGGGTTCGACGTTGAATGGTCGCGAACCGTAAGCGGCCCCACTATCGCTGTCAACTGTTCGAGAGCCATACCGCCTAATCGATAGACCGTTGGCAACCCATTTTCAAACCCAATAATGGTCGATTCCAGTCCGATTCCGCAGGGGCCACCATCCAGCACATACGGAATCTGGTTGCCCAACTGATCGGCAACATGCTGGGCGGTGGTGGGGCTGATATACCCAAACGGGTTTGCGCTGGGAGCTGCCAACGGGAAATCGAGCGAGCGAAGTAGTGCCAGCGTAAGCGGGTGGTTTGGCACTCGAATCGCCACCGAGGAAAGCCCCGACGTGACAAGGTCAGGGATCGTATCTCGTTTGGGCAGGAGTAAGGTGAGGGGACCGGGCCACACGGTTTGGGCCAGTTTCCGGGCTGCGTCGGGAATATGGGTGACGTATTGGCCAACCTTTTCCAGCGAATCGGTATGAACGATGAGGGGATCGAAAGACGGGCGATTTTTAACGGCAAAAATACGGAGAACAGCGTCGGAATTGAGTGCATTACCCGCCAGTCCATACACCGTTTCTGTGGGGATTCCGACCACATCACCTGCCTCTAAAAACGCCTTTGCGGCTCCAATGTCCATCCCGGTTTTTGCCATAACCAACGAAGAAGTCATATTCGTTGAATTTGTCATCTTTTAGATTAGGACATAGGTGGGCAAAAAAAGTGGCAGGAAGTTCGATAGAGGTAGTTTGTGAACACAACCAAAACCGAAGACTTCTGCCGCTCAATACTACAACTTTCTGTAGAATCGGCCAAACCTTTTGCCAATCTGGTGATGGCATTGGCTTCCTATGCACCCGCCCATACTCAGGATGGGCAACATCAGCCAGCCAAGTGGCGCAAGTGCTTACCCGGTGCGGGCCACATGACCTGGACAAAGGCCATGCCCGACGAGTTTATGAAACGGCGCGGCTACGACATCAAACCCTGGCTCCCGGTTTTAACGGGTCGCGTGGTGCCCCAACCGATTTTTATGCCGAAAAACTGGTGATCTACTTTAACTCGTCGCAGGCGGGGGAAATCTCGGTTGAGTTGACAAAAGTGGACAACGACAACCTCAAAGGGGCATTGATGAGTTTCGATGCGACCGCCAAACGGGTGAAGTACGTGTTCTGGCTTTTGTAGCCGTATTTCAGGAAGAAGTCGGAGAACGGTAAACGCGAACCTCAAACGGGTTCAACGTAGCCGTTCTTTTTTTATAGTTTCCCATAACAACCTCGCCTTCAGGTACTATCGGAGCGTCAACGCTCTCGCCCGAAAAATTAGCCACCGTCACGAATGTGCCTGACTCATGCGCCCGCTCAAACACCCAAACCGTGGGGTGTTCAGGCGCGAGATCGCGGTAGGAACCTATGTGGAGGGCGGGTGTTTGCTTGCGCCACCGGAGCAGATCCCGGCAATAATTCAGCACCGAGCGCGGGTCAGATTCTTGTTGAGCCACGTTTACACGGGTATAATTGGGGTTGATTTTGAGCCAGGTTTTCGGGCCAGAGGTGAAACCCGCCAACGGTGCCGCCGACCATTGGAAAGGCGTTCGGGCGTGGTCGCGGGCGATGCGGTTGGCCGTTTTCAGGAACAGTTGTTGTTTGTCGTGCGGCCCATTGGGTTCAATCAACGCGGCCCACGCATTTCGCACCTGAATGTCGTCGTATTCCTCGATGCTATCGAACGGGCAGTTCGACATGCCGATTTCGTCGCCTTGATACAAACTCGGCGTGCCGCGTTGGGTCAGCAACACCGTGGCCAGCATCGTCGCCGACTCATACGGAAACCGGTCGGGATCGCCAAAGCGGGAGAGGACACGCGGGTTATCGTGGTTGCTGAAATAGATGTTTTGCCAACCGGGCGCGTCCGGGCCCGTTTCCAAAGCCGTGTTCCATTTGGTAAAAATGGCTTTGAGTTCGGGGAGGGTAAACTCCGGGGCCGGGTCCAGAAACCGGTGCTCTTCGCGTGGCACGGCATGGTCGAAATGATAGATCATCTGCAACTCCTGCCGCCCTTCGCCTACGTACAAATTCGCTTGCTCCGCAGACACCCCGAACCCCTCGCCAACGGTTATGACTTCCGGGTAGTTTGCCAGCACCTCCTGATGCATTTCCCTTAGAAACTCGTGAATGCGCGGCCCGTTGGCATGAATGGTCAAATCGCCAAACCGACCTTCGGGATAATTGGGGAAGTCGGGGGCTTTGGACAAAAACGGGATCACATCCATCCGAAAACCATCCACGCCCTTGTCAAGCCAAAACCGCATCATCCGGTAGATTTCCTGCCGGAGCGCGGGGTTTTCCCAGTTCAAATCGGGTTGTTTTTCGGCAAAAAGGTGCAGGTAATACTCGCCCGTTTCGGCATCGAACGCCCAGGCCGGGCCGGAGAAAAAGGATTGCCAGTTGTTGGGGACTTCGCCCCCCAGCCCTCTCTCCTTCACAAGAAGAGGGGGTGAGTCAGTGGGGGCATGCACCCCCTCTCCTTCGCA
>JAJAYX010000126.1 GCA_026785985.1 Rudanella sp.
CAGCAATAAATCCGAAATCCCACATCCCACATCCCAACTCCGAAATCCCATGACCGACATCGACTCACTCCGCTACCCCATCGGGAACCTTACCACTGGGCAGCCCTACACGATGGTCCAAATCCATCAGGCTATCGACCATATCGCCCACTTACCGCACAAACTCACACACTTAGTGGGAAAATGGGGCGATGCGCACCTGGACACCCCTTACCGACCTGATGGCTGGACAGTTCGGCAGTTGGTGCATCACGTTGCCGACAGTCACCTGAATGCCTATGTCCGCACGAAGCTGGCTTTGACGGAGGATAACCCCACTATTTCTACTTATGAAGAAGGCGAATGGGCGAAATTGCCGGATTCAACATTGCCCGTTTCGCACTCGCTGGTTATTCTCAGCAACCTCCATAACCGCTGGGTAGCCGTTTTAAATGGTATGACCGAAACTGAGTTTAACCGGACGTATTACCATCCGGGCAGCCAGCGTAGATTTACGTTGGGCGAAATGGCTCTAATGTACCAGTGGCATGGCGAACACCACTACCAACATGCGTATCGGCTGGCCGAACGGAACGGCTGGACACATTGATTTGTTGACTAAGCATGCAGGAACTCATCGTACTTCTTCTCTTCGCCGTGGCGGCTGCTTACCTTGGCTGGCGCGGGTATAAATCCGTCAAACAACAGGATGCCGGGTGCGGGAAAGGGTGTGGTTGCAAGGCTGACACAACCCCGGTAAAGACTATTAAGGCCAGACGCTAAGGTTGCTTAACTTTTTGATTTGTCATAGGTTTGTTGAGTGATGAAAACTCCGCAAACCTTTTTTATTTTTTTACTTGGGGCAAGTCTATTATTTGCCAATGGTTGCCGCAAGGTTAAGCCCAAACCCCCGGCAGCCGAGGGTTTCGATGACCCCATTCCAGCGACTGCTTCTTACCTGACGGGCAGAATAACCTTTGAACTGGCCGATCTGGAACGAAAGATAAACAAGGAATTGAAGCCTGTTCTGGTTACCGAAGATATGCTGGAAGGCCAGAAAGGCGAAAAGTGGCAACTTCGGGTGGAGCGAAGCGGCCCGGTAAAACTTCGCTACTATCGTCAGCGCGTCTCTTTCACGGCTCCTCTGCAAGTATGGATCAGCAACCCGCTCGCCTTCAAACGCAACAAACGTCGGCAGGAAAACGACCCCAGTTATGTAGCAAAAAAACAACCATTATGTGCCTTGTCAGTGAATTTCGACACCCCCTTACAGGTCACTAACAAGTGGACACTGTCCACCAAATCGCGTTTTGTGGATTATCAGTGGATCGAGGAGCCTAAACTGCGGGTATTGGGCGTTCGGATATCCATTCAGAAAATAGCCGAAAAGATCATCAACTCACGCAAAGGCGATATTGAGTCTTCCATTGATAAGGCTGTGGCAGGTGAACTGCACCTCGATAAGGAAATTCGCAAAATCTGGCAGGATATTCAGCGACCGTTGTTGCTCAATAAACAGCCGGATTCTGTCTGGTTGGTACCGACACCCTCCAGCGTGGCGGCCGGGGCCATTTCGGGCAACTCCCGTACAATTACCGTGCCCCTGCGAATCGGCTTTGCTACGGCTACCTATTTTGGTAATCGCCCCGATATTAAGCCATCGCTGAAACTGCCTGTCCTCCAGAAGGTGGCTTACCTCCAACCCGTATCAGACCTTAAAGTACTGTTTACCATACCCTACGCCGACCTCAACCGGGTTTTGGACAAAAATCTAAAAGGGCGCAAGCTGGAGTTGGCCGGTGGGCTACTCACCGTAAAGTCAGCCTCGGTTTATGGTGGTCAGCATGCTTTGGTTCTGAAAACTGATGTGGGTGGCTCGGTCAAAGGAACGCTCTATTTTCACGGAAAACCCTTCTTCGACACGCTAACCAGTACTCTGCAGGTCCGGGATGTCGATTTCGATGTACACACCGAAGAACGGCTTCTGGCCACCGCTGACTGGCTCTTGCACGACAAACTTCGCGACACGCTCCGTACGGCACTCAAAATTCCACTGGGCAAGCAACTGGCTGAGTTACCCAAGAAAATTGAAACGGCTTTTGCGCGGGGGAAAGCGGGTGAAAAAACCGCGCTCGATATTGCGGCTTTCCGGCTTGTCCCCCAACGCATCGCCGTTCGACCCGAAGGTGTTCAGATTCTGATCGATATACAGTCGAAGGTGACGTTGGCCGTGAAGAGGTTGTGAGCGAAAGCGTGGCTGACGCACGAGCAATGACGCACGAGCAATACATGCGTCAGTCACACTTTCACTCCATTCACCGTTCTCAGAATTCCCAGCGGGTTAGCTTGTTGCAACGCCAATGGCAACAGTGCGTCAGGGAAACTTTGATAACTGATGGGCCGCACAAACCGCTCGATAGCCGCCGTTCCGACGGAGGTCGTCCGGGAGTCGGAGGTTGCGGGGAACGGGCCGCCGTGGGTCATGGCTTCACATACTTCCACGCCCGTCGGGTAGCCCCCAAACAGCAACCGGCCCGCTTTTTCCTGCAACAAAGCCACCCAATTGTGTGAACTGTTCGTCAAATCGCTGTCAGTAGCGAATATGGTGGCGGTTAGTTGTCCTTCCATCGTTTGCAGACAAGCCGCCAATTCCGTTTCATTGGCGCATACCACTACCAGCGAACTCGGCCCGAATACCTCGTGGCTCAGAGCCGGATTATGCTGAAAAGCGTTGCCGGTAGTAGTCAAAATGGCGGGTCGGCCTTCGGTCTGGATAGAGCGGGCGTTGGTTTCAGACTGGGCCAGCAGCGTCACATCGGGCAAGTGAGTCAGCGTCCCGATGCCCCGGCTGTAGTTATCGCGAATACCGGGGGTAAGCATCGTTGCAGGTACGGAATCCCGGATTTTGGCCCCAAGCGTTCCCAAAAAATCAGGTAGTTTGCCGGTTTGTAAGACAAACACGATCCCCGGATTGGTGCAAAACTGACCCACACCCATCGTTACGGATGCGGCCAAACCTTCGGCAATGGCCGTACCGCGCTCCTGCATGGCCCCCGCCAAAATGACCGTCGGGTTCACTGAACTCATTTCGGCATAAACCGGAATCGGTTCGGGCCGGGCCTGGGCTACCCGCAACAGGGCCAGTCCACCCGCCCGCGAACCGGTGAAACCAACGGCTTTGATGGCCGGATGGGCCACTATTGCCTGGGCCACTTCATTGTCGGAATGAACCAGTGAACAGGTGCCTTCGGGCATTCCGGTTTGGGTGGCCGCTGCCTGAATCGCCCGGCCAACCAATTCGCTGGTACCGGGGTGGGCAGGGTGCGCTTTCACCACCACCGAACAACCGGCAGCGAGGGCCGAGGCTGTGTCGCCCCCGGCCACCGAAAAGGCCAGCGGGAAATTACTGGCCCCAAAAATCACGACTGGCCCCAGCGGCACCAGCATCCGCCGAATGTCGGGACGAGGCAGGGGCTGACGGTCGGGCAGGGCGGGGTTTATGCGGGCATCCACCCACGAGCCTTCGCGCACGAGGTTGGCAAACAGGCGGAGTTGGCCACAAGTGCGGCCTCGTTCGCCGGTAAGCCGGGCCATTGGCAGGCCACTTTCGGCACTGGCCCGTTCGAGGAGGGGATCGCCAATGGCTTCGATTTGGTCGGCGATGGCGGCTAAAAAGTCGGCCCGTTTGTGGGGGTGTAGTTGAGAATAAGGCTGAAAAGCAGCGGCTGCTTTCTCCACCGCCTGGCTTGCCTGGGCCAGGTTGAGGTTACGGAATGTGCCGATCAGGGTTTCGCTGCGGGCGGGTGCCGTAGCGGTAAATTCGTTACCTTCGCCCAACAACGTTTGTGAGCCAATCAGGCTTTCGCCGGTTAGAGTTGTCATAAAATGTGCAGTGTCGGCAATCTGCCAACACTGCAAACTTACGGATTTATAGGCTATGAAACCGCGCCCGAATGTCGTTTACGAGCGTCTGGAAAGCGGGTTTGCTCAGGATATTTTTATCCCAGCACAAATCCACTTCGGCGAGGTCGTAGGTATGTTTGATGCGGGCGCCGGGAATCACGTGTCCGTTGGCATCGCGATCGCGACCCATGAGCCAAACCGTGTCCGAGACCGAAGCCGTGGCGACAATATCGTGCGACACAATAATGATCGTGTTCAGTTCGTGGGTATGGGCAATCTCCTGAATCATTTCGGACACTTCCTCCACCATCAAAATATCCAGCCCACTGAATGGTTCATCGAGCAGCAGAAAATGCTCTGAGCAAAGCAGTTGCTGGGCAATGGCCACCCGTTGGCGTTGCCCGCCGGAGAGTTGTGCCGGGTATAGTTCCAGTTTATCGGCCATCCCGAAACGGCCCATCAGGTCGCGCATCCGGTCGGTGGCTTCGTTGCCATTGGGGTAGCGTTTGCGGGCAGCCAGCAGCAGATTGCTCCCCACCGTCCGGTGGGAAAACAGCGGGTAGTTTTGCTGGACTACGCCAACCATGCCCGCCCGAACGGGTTGCAGCGGATATCCCAACTGCACCCGCCCGGTATCGGGGGAAAGCAGACCCGCCAGAATCTCGAAAAACTTGGTTTTCCCAACCCCCGACGGCCCCAAAAAGCCCACTACCTGCCCGGTCGATACGCCGGGCCGAACCACATCGGACACCTCGACCGACAGATCGCGCAGAATGGGAAAGCCTCCCAGCGTCAGGTTCACGTTGTCGGCCCTCAAAATTATGTTGGTACGTTGTGCGTTGGCCATCATTAGCGTTGGTCGAGGGTGAGCGATGCGTAGGGGCAAAACAGGCGTTTCAAGAACCCGATACCGTAGTCGAGGAACACCCCGACGAGCAGAATCAACACCTGAATGGCGAACACCGCGTCGAGCCGAAAGTGCTTGTTCTGATTCAGGAGCATGGTTCCAATGCCGCCCTCGGCCCGCGAAATGCCTTCCACGAGGGTCAGCATCATCCAGGCAATGGCGAAGTTCTGCCGAATCAATTCAAACACTACGTCGATGCGGCCCAGGATAACCACCTCCCACACCACCTGCCACTCCGACATCCGGAGGGTGCGGGCGTGGTTCAGTTCGTTGCGCGTCACGCTCTGCACCACGGCAACCATGTTGGTCACAAAAAAGACCGTAATACCGAACACCAGCAACCACACTTTCAGGCTGTGCCCGCTGTGGGTCATTAAGGTGAACACAAACGAAAGCCCTACCAGGGTCAGGAACCGGAATTTCGATACGAGAAACGCCAAAGGCCGGAAAAACGGAATCACCGTGGCGTAAGCAATCAGCAGCGAAAACAGGGTGGCCAACGCCATCGAAGTCAGGCTCAGAGCCATGCTCGTCCAGAGTTCCTGAATCAGGTTTTCTTCCTGGGTGAGTCTGCCCAACGCCCGTACAATTTCTACGGGCGTGGGCAGCAGGGGCGATTGCGACAGAAACCAGATCAGAGCCGCAATAAGTACCTGAGCCACCACCATCACTAAAAAAGCAGAGCGGTCGGGCCGACCATTTGGCCGGATCAATTCAAGGTATTTGTCCATCAGATTATTTCCCCATTACAACCATTACCCGGCGGTTTTTAGCCCGACCATTGGGCGAGCCATTCGAGACAAGCGGGCTATCTGATCCGTGCGGAATCACACTCAGACGACCGTCGGGGAAGTTGCTTTTCGACTTCGTTTCCAACCACTGCTTCACGGCAAAGGCACGGTCTTCCGATAACTGGCGGTTTTTGGCAGGATCGCCGAGGTTATCGGTGTGACCGTGGAGTTCGACGCGCAGGTTCGAGGCCACTACGAGGTCGTTGAACAGCGATTGAAGCTCTTTTTCGGCGGCCGGTGTCAGCTTGTTACTGCCCGACTGGAACGCAATATTCCATGATTTCTCGGACACCTTCTGCCGAATAGCATCATCGTCATTGAACGTCAATTTATCGGCAGCGGCAATGGTCGTGGTGCGACCAGCCACGGCTTTCAGATAGCTGAGATCAATCACATCGTCGGCAGGGGGATAGGTCGGCATCAGTTTGGGATACAGTTGCTTGGTTACGTCGCCGAAGAGTGTATAAACGATCTTATAGACGTTAGTACTGCCCTGTCCCATTCCGAACAGTTCGAGGTTGTCGCCGAGGTTATGCACCCGAGAGCCACCGAGTTCAACCACCTGCCCCTGCTTGTCGGCTTCGGTTACGCCGTTATAATATTTCACCCAGTAGGGACCGGTTTCCTCCTTATAGACCTTCGCCGAAATGTCGCCCGCTTTGTTCAGAGC
>JAJAYX010000127.1 GCA_026785985.1 Rudanella sp.
AGGGTGGCCATCACGTTGGCAATCTCGGTTGGTTTGTTCACTCGCCGACCGTCGGCAGGTAGAGTCCAGGTGTCGAGGGTCGCCGTGAGCCGCCCCCCCGACTGCCGGGCATACTGCTCGAATTTACGCAGCACCCATTGCCGGGCTGGGGTGATTCCCCGCGTGGCGGTGCTATTTTGTGAACTCAGTGTGTTCCGGGTGCCAAATCGAACCAGTCCATCAATGTGCGCCCGAAGGCTATCAGCGGATATTTCGCCCAGCATCTGCACAATTTGCGGATCGCGATTGACGATGACCTGCGAAAATGATGAAAACGTTATCAAAGAAAACAGAAGTGGTGCAACGAAGCGGAGGGGAAAAAGACGTATCAGGTTTTTCATGAAATTGATTATTAGGTTGGCGAAAATAGCAAATTAACGACCCATTGCCCGTTTCAGGATGCTACCCACAAAACTACCGACAAACGTAAGGCCAATGGACCCGTATAGATTGAATGCTTCCAATTCCCGTTCACCACTTCGGGCAGGCGTTTGGGTGAGCAAATAATAGCTTGTTAAAATAGCCGTGGCCTGCAAAAAAGCCAGGAACCAGCCTTTGCGGGGTTCGGCAAACCCAATGGCGGCTGCCGACACGGCCGCCATCAGATAGGGCCAATGAATAACGGGAGACAACTTGATAGCTGCCAGCAACATGGCACTATGCACCAACACAAACGCTGAATTGATTAGTAGCCGTTGGTCAAAAAAATTGGTCGATACCGGCGGGGGCGATTTATCGGTTAGGTTGGCGGCTTCATTAAGCGTAGTGGCCTGATCCAGATCGTGTTGGGCTTCGGCTGATTGACCAAGTTGCTGACGGGTTAGCCCCCGCCAGTAATAGGGCATCGACTCCTGCCCCGGCGAATGAAAAACTGCCTTATCGAACTCCGGGAAAGCGGCTTCATAATCGCGCTTGTCATACAGAATCCGACCAATTTCGGTGTGAATCTCAGCAACCGTGTTGTCGTAGCTTTCGCCAACTCGAAGATCTTCCAGAGCCGCTTCCGTATCACCCATCTCCCGCAGGCAACGGGCGCGATACAAATAGGCAATACTCCACTGCGGACGCTCCTGAATTTTCTGGCTAAAATAGCTCCGGGCAACCTCTAACCGATTCGTGTTATACAGATCAATACCTGGCTGCAACTGTAGCCGCTCTTTTTCGGCTTTGGTGCTAAAGTCAGCGTAATAACGCAGGTAGATAATATAGCTGATAATGGCGGCAGCGAGCAGAAGTTCCATGCCGCAAGTTACTATTCAGCCGACATCTTGTTGAGAAAGTATCCATTCAAATTGGCAACACCACCCTGAACGTAGCTCCTTCGCCCGGAATGCTGCTGGCCAGAATGATACCCTGATGGTTTTCTACAACCCGCTTGCATATGGCCAATCCCACGCCTGTACCCTCATATTCATTCCGACCATGCAGGCGTTGAAACATCTGAAAAATGCGCTCGGCATACCGCTCTTCAAAACCAATACCATTGTCGGTCACACTCACTTCAATATGCTGATTCTGGACTGACAGACCCGTTGGAACTTCGGTGTTATCCATTGTTCGGCACCTGATGACCAATTGAGCTGGTCGGTCGGGGTGACGAAAGGTGATGGCGTTAACAATCAGATTCTGAAATAGTTGACGAAGCTGGCTTGCATCTCCGGGTACAGTAAGCAAGTCTTCGCATTCAATAGTGGCGCGCCCATCCTGAATGAGTGGTTCGAGATCGTCGATAATTTCGTTAAGCAAACGCCCCAATGAGACAGGTTGAAACGCTTCGCGGTGGGTGGTTAGGCGGGAGTACGTCAGCAGGTCGCGGATCAGGGCTGTCATTCGTCCCGAAGCCGCCTGCATCCGTTGAATAATATCGGTTCCAGTTGGGCCTAATTGATTGCTGAACTGATCTTGCAGCAGATTACCAAACGAGTGAATTTTTCGGAGTGGCTCCTGCAAATCGTGCGAGGCAATGTAGGCAAATTGTTGCAGGTTCTCGTTCGATTGCTGCAGATCGCGGTTCATTTGCCGGAGAACCGTTTGTTGCTGTCGCTCCTCGGTCACATCGGTTGCATTTAAAATAACTCCCTGATTGAACCGTTGCACCACTAAATTGAACCACCGGTTTGTGTTTGGGTAGCGATACTGAAAGCGTTGTATTTCGCCGGTTTGGTAAGCCTCGCGGCAAAACGAAACCAGAAGGCTACATTCTGGTTGAGGCAATAACTCGGTAGCGGTGGCTCCAACATGAAGCGATGGCCCAAACAGCCAGGCTTCCTTAGCCGACAGATTGAACATAATTAACTGAAAGTCAATTAGTTCCTGCCCGTTATTATAGACCGGTTTGCCTACTACTATCGGGTTAGCCGCACTTCCCAAAACACCTTCAAACAATTCAGCGTCTTGCTGATGTTTCAAAAAAGCTTGTTTGAAGGATGTTATATTCGTGAATGTGATCACTAAACGTTTGTCGTTCAGCCGAACAAAATGCATCTTAAACCATTCATCCGTTTCAGCATAATACCGTTCACCCTCATACGATTGTCCAGTTGCCCACACAACCCGACAAATAGGCAGTACACTCAGAAAGCTCCCTTCGGCCAATACTTCTTTCATCGTCATCCCAACAAACATACTTTTTAATATAGAGGCTTGTTCACGGGCTGCTTCGTTCACAAAAACGTACCGAAAATCTGCGACTTCATTCTGGGAGTCAAGTATCGACTCAACCACCACAATCCCGTTCAGAGATGTGTTCAGGACATTATCTAGCAGATTATCAGTCAATTCAGGCTTGAAAATCATGTACACCAGTGCTTATTTTCTACTAAAATTAATGCCTCCCTCAATATAACTTTACTAAACAAACAGGATTAACGCAATTTTAAGCCCGCGTTTAATCTGGGTTAGAATAAACAGGAATAGTCAGGCTAACACCTGAAATCAGTTTATTGTCAAAAGTCGGGATTTGCGAAAACCCCAGCCTTGTCGATCCTACCACGGCATTATACCGCCGAACCGCCGAATTGACCTGATGGTTACTCAGCAACGAAAAGCCCACCGATGCCACCAAAGACCCGACATATATAGTCCGGCTCGTTTGCCGGTCGGGGGTTCGGTTCAACAATACATACCCTATCGAAGCCAACCCGGTTAATCGGCCCACTGTTGTCCAGGTTCTGAACCGCCTAAAATGCTGATTGGCAACGGGGTCGTTCAGTTCCTGAATGGGTACTTCAACCGAAAAGGGTGAGTTCAGTTTACGGCCTTTATATAGAAAAACTGCCCCCAGAATAGACGAACCGGGTGCCCGCTCAATAGGTTCGAGGTGAGCAGGGACAGGTTGTGAGACAGGCGTTTGAGCACGAGCTCTTGTGAACGGGTAAATAAGGAACAGAATTGAAATGACTAAGCAGCGCATTAGCTTGGAAAAAAATTAGAACGATCTCACGAAAAAGGGTGGGCTGATCACCACCAGTCCACCCTTTTTCGTGAGGGTACTTTACCAGTACTTATTTCACCACCTTCATGGTTCCCTGCATCAGCGTGTGGTGACCCGGAAAGGTGCAAACAAAGGTATAGTCGCCCGGTTCGGTGGGAGCCACGAAATAGATGCTTTCCGAAGACTCAGGCTGCATAATATTAGTGTGATACAGCACATCCGCAGAGGCTGGCACATAGTTCATTTTGGGGCCGTTCAGGTTTAGCCGCATGGCCGCGTTACCCACGTTATTGGCCGCTCCGGGCTTCACAATAACGCAGTTGTGCAGCATGTCGTCGTTATTATTAAACACCCACTTCACCCGACTTCCCGCCTTCACCTGTACTTGTTCCAAATCGAATTTGAGGCCGGGCTTCGTACTAATGGTGATCGTTTGGTTGGGGCCATTGCCCCAATCGGCGGGCTGGTCGGTAATGCGTTTTTGCGATCCGGCGGTTCGGTTGCCCGTTTGGGGTTTCGGGCTTACGGTTTTTCCTTTCTCCTTTCCTCCTTTGCTCCCCTCTTCCTTCATCGCCATCCCGGCATGAGCATGACCGGACATGCTCGTGTTAGCCGAAGCCATAACATTGTTTGCCGGGCGGGCGGGCAGGCTGGTAACGCGGTCGCCAGATGCAATGTTATTGAGTGTGTAATACCCTGTGTTGTGCAACAGCGGCAAACTTCCTGATACTGCCCGAACACCCTCGGCTTTCACTTCATGAATATATCCCAGGCGTAAGGTAGTATCGGCCACGATTCGCGCCGACAACCCATCCGCCGACAAAACAACGCCCCGAATCGGCACTGGGCGGGCATCTTCAATGGGGCTGCCGTAGGTCTGATGGTATTTATACGTAAAACTGTTCAGGCTGTAGGAATTGGGATCTTCGCCCGTTTTGCGGTCAACGGGCAGCGTGAACGTTACCTCGAATCCATCGGGCCGCGACGAGATAGTTTTCATTTCAAATGGCACTTTTCCGGTCCAGACCAGCCGCTGAATTCCATACGGAGCTTTCCCGGTTGAGGCCCAACCCCGGCTCGTCATGCCCACAAACATGGAGCCATCCTGCCCCCAAACCATCCGCAAAATTCCCGATTGCAAGCCCTCCCGGAAAGGGAAACAGGCCCCCTGCCATTCGCCGTTTACTTTTTCGAGGGTCATCCGCATCACTTTACTATGCCCCTGATCGCCCACGAACACTTGCCCGGCAAAAGGCCCGAACGCTCCGCCGGTTGTGTCTTCTTTCAAATCTGAGGCCGAGATACCCATCAGCGTGTGCGGGAACCAAACGGCGGGGAGTTTCAGATTTTTCACCGTTTTAGCTACTTCATACATCGGTTTACCCGTGCTGGGAACATCAGCGGGTTTCAGCGACAGGGGCGATCCGGCTTCGCTTGTCCAGCGCAACCCGGCAGGGTTTCCGGCAAAGTCGCCTTTCGCCAGGTGTGTCACCCGCCCGGAGCCTACCCAGTCGCCCTGATTTTCGCCGTAGAAAATGCTGCCATCCCGCAGAACGGTGAACCCCGCTGGTGAGCGCAAACCGGTGGCCCAGGGAGTCATTTCGCCATTTTCGTTCAGTTTAAGCATCCAGCCACGCCATTTGGCCAAACTCGCCCCCCGGCCAACCCAGTCGAGGTTGAGCGTGATCACCATGTCGCCATCGGGCAACAACACCGGACCATAGCTGTATTCATGGTAGTTACCCGACAAAGGCCACTTGTAGAACGACTTATATTCGTCGGCCACTTCATCGCCATCATTGTCGATCAGTTTGGTCACCTCGCCCCGTTGAGTGCAGAGCAAATAGCCTTTGGGATGCCACATCAGGCCGAGTGGCTCGTGCATTCCGGTGGCAAATTTCTTGTAGGTTGGCATTCGGCTTCCCTGCATGTATGGGTTACCAATGAGCCATACATCGCCCCGTCGCGTGCAGGCAGCCAAC
>JAJAYX010000128.1 GCA_026785985.1 Rudanella sp.
GTCTCCATCATCTGCCCCGGTTTTCCACAAAAACCGCCCGCCCTTTACCACGTATTGCGGTTCCAGTACCACGCCTTCTTCAACAAGCGAGGTAGCATCGGGCGGCATCGACCCCGGCACTTTCCCACCAATTTCGGCGTGGTGCGCCCGGTTAATCACGTAGCCAACCAACTCGGGTTCGCCCACCCGGTTTGTGTGCGTAAAAACGCCCTGCAACAAGGTCACGTCGGGCAGGTGCGAGCCGCCAAATTGGGGGTGATTGGTAATGATCACGTCGCCCGGATTCAGGGACAATTTCTTCAGACAGAGCCGCGCACAAACCCCCAAACTACCCAGATGCACCGGGATATGAGGGGCATTGGCCACCAGTTCGGCATTGTGATCGAGCAGGGCGCAGGAGAAATCGAGCCGTTCTTTGACGTTGGTCGAAAAGGCCGTTCGCTGCAACTGCGTACCCATTTCCTCGGCAATGCTCATGAATCGCCGGGTGAAGAGTTCAAGTTGGAGGGAAGCTAATGGAGTGGAATCAGTAGCATTATTCTCACCCGATACCTCTCCCTGAAACAGGGCCACCGCGTTTTTATTCGCCCCAATAGTCAATTCCCACCCTTTTTCCACAAATGCCGATGACGTGGTGTTAAGCAGTAAAGCCGGACCGCTGAAGGTGTCGCCGGGTTGGAGTTTTGTCCAGTCATAGGCAGGGTAGCGGTCGGTGTGGAAAACCGGCGTGGCGAGCTTGCTGGTTATGGATTCGGACTTGGATGTTGTCGCTAAAACTACTGTTCCAACCAGTACCCGAACGCTTTCAATTTCTATTGTTCGACCTTCGGGATAGTGACCATATCGTTGTTGATAGGCCGCCCGGAAATCGGCTGACAATGAATCGCTATAGACAATTTCAACGCTCGATTCCTGCCCCTGCAAACGCATAAACACGCGAACGGTCGGCACACTCAATGAGGTTTCCGTCCCCACATCCTGCCGAAGTTTGTGCGTTGCTTCGGTTTCCAACTCATCAATTAGGGCGAGCAACTGATTATGAACCACTTCCAACGGCTGCAGCACCGCCCGCGAAGCCATCCGCTCAATACGGGCCTTCCCCATGCCATACGCACTCAGTAAACCTCCATCGAAGGGGAGCACCACGCGGGTCATACCAAGCAATCGGGCCACCGAACAACCGTGAAGCCCTCCGGCCCCGCCAAAAACCAGCAAACTGTAGTCGGTCGGATCAAAGCCACGGGCGATAGAAATGGTTCGGATGGCCCCGGCCATCGCTTCATCGGCAATGCGGGCAAAACCGTTCAAAATAGCTTCGGGTGAGCCACCAGCCTGCTCTACCACCGCGTTTAAGGCCGTTTGTGCGCGTTCGGGGAAAATGGGAATGCCAAACTGCGCCGGGTGCAATCGGCCCAGCAACAGGTTCACGTCGGTGATGGTTAGCAGCAATGGCTGACCCACCGCTCCTGCCCCGTAGCAGGCCGGGCCGGGTGTGGCTCCCGCGCTGTGTGGCCCCACCCGCAACCGACCGAACGCGGCATCGAACCAGCACACCGAACCGCCACCAGCCGCTACGGTTTCAATGGCCAACGAGGGTAATTGCAACTCAAATGGGCCAATTTTGGTCGTAAACCGATAGTCAGGCAAGTCTATAATTCGGGCCACGTCGGTGCTGGTGCCACCCATATCGAGTGTCAACAATCCTTTCTGACTTTCTTCAGGGCTGCTGGCAGAAGCCCCAATAACTCCCCCTGCCGGGCCGCTCAACAGGCTGTCTTTGGGTCGGAACAAATCAGCCCGAACAAGCCCCCCCGAACTGCTCATGATGCGGAGCGTGGCTGTGTTACCCAACTGCTGCTGCACATTGTCGAGATACAACCGGAACACCGGATTCAGGTAGGCATCCACGACCGTGGTTTGGGTGCGAGCCACATAGCCGGGGGCCGTTGACACATCGGTTGAGCAAGTAATGTATTCAAATCCAGCGTGTTGCAATGCTTCACGAACTTGATTTTCGTGGATGGGATTTCGGTAGGCGTTCAGCAACGAAACCGCCACCGAGTCGGGTTTTTGTTGCCGGATTTGGGTGATTATTCCCTCAACAATTTCATCTGTCAGGGGTTTTAGAACCTCGCCCGTTGCCGTGAGCCGTTCGTCGGCTTCCAGCACCGAGTCATACAGAATTTCGGCGGGGGGAATGGCCAACTGAAACAGGTTGGGCCGTTTTTGCGTGCCAA
Organism: Rudanella sp.; assembly: GCA_026785985.1. Lineage (GTDB taxonomy): Bacteria > Bacteroidota > Bacteroidia > Cytophagales > Spirosomataceae > Rudanella. The sequence continues at coordinate 2,238 of JAJAYX010000128.1, forward strand.
TCACGAGCAAATCGCGGAAGCCCCGCGTCACAACCAGGGCCACCCGCCCGCCCTTCCGTTCGAGCAGGGCGTTGGTGCCGCGAGTGGTGCCCAATCGCATTTCCAACGGTGAAAACGGCTGATCTAAAGGCGTTTGCGTCAGAAGCCGGGCCGCCAAAACGGGGGCTTCTTCGCCGGTATAAAGTTCAACGGTGATCGAGCTTAGGGCTCGTTTGAACGATGTCATCTCGACAACGAGCGTCCCATTTACGTCGAGTGATTTCACCGTAAGTTCCGCCCCCGTTTCGACCACCCGAAGCGTGTAACCCGCGAAAATGGGAGCTACAAGCCAGGGAGCAATGAGCCGCCCGTTTGCGTTGATTTGGCCGCGAAGTCGGCTGCTGCTCAGTACTTTAGTTCGGTGAAGATTGCCCTGCGGGTCGCGGGCGATGCCATCGGTGAAGGTGCCACCGGTGTCAATCCAGATTTGCCAGTTAGAAGTCATTCGGAAAAAGCGAATAGCCCGGATTTAACAACCTTCGGGCCAAAAGCAGGTTATCTAAAAAACAAACTTAGACAACGTTATGCAAACGACCACATTCCAAACGCCAACCAGCCCAACCGAAGAACGTTACCACCAAAATCAGGAAACCGAAGGCCGCCCGACGTTGGTCAGCATTGACGAGGACGACGTGACGGTGAACCCCTCCGAAATCGACGACGATTCGACGGGTATGGGTAAGGAGGATTACTTGGGCAAGAGCAACAAGGAGGAGTAGAGCTATAAAGCCCGAATGTTTAAATTCCTGAAATAGATTGGTGCCCCCGCGTGTTTGCCCTGAAGGCCGATGAAGCCTTTGGCGGGCAAACTCGCAACGGGTTTGTTGAGCCATTTCGGCACGTCGGACCCGTCGGGGTTGCGCTCTACCGACGTATAATCGTCCATGTTCATCTCATTGACCAACGCCCCGTTTAGCACCACATAGAGTTTCCGGCCCCGCGCCGTAACGGTGTAGCGATTCCACTCGCCGGGTTTCTTCACCAGCGATTTTGTGGCTCCTTTATGCCCAAAAAACGCCCCGCACTGCCAATTTTTGGGCGATTCGCTCCATTGTTTGGCATAGTCGTCGGCAATCTGAATCTCGATGGAATTCGGAATCCAGTTGGCCGTATCGCTGCAATAGGCAATCACCCCGCTGTTGGTGCCGGGAGCCGTTTTAAACTCCATGTCCAGCTCAAAACTTTCGTAAGGAACAGCCGTCCAGATCGTTTTATCTTCGGTGGCTGTCAGTACCCCATCGGTCACGCTCCAGATGCTTTTGGGGTAGCTGGCATCCGACAAATTAGCTGCAAATAGCGGTTTCCAGCCGGGTTTGCTGGTATCGGGA
>JAJAYX010000129.1 GCA_026785985.1 Rudanella sp.
CCAGATACCTGCTACCCAGGCTGGCAATTTTAAAATTGCTTTCGCGCTTGTCACGAGCCTGTTTTTTTTGTGGGCATTTGTCCATAACCTGGAACCGATTCTGATTCCGCACCTCAAAAAAGCCTGCCAACTTACTGATTTACAGTCGGCTCTGATCGACTCGGCAGTGTATCTGGGCTATTTTCTGATGGCTATTCCGGCTGGTTTAGTCATGCAAAAATATGGTTACAAACGTGGCATTTTGGTGGGACTGTCCCTCTACGCACTGGGAGCCTTGCTGTTTGTGCCAGCGGCCAACACGCGCTTGTATATGTTGTTTCTGGGGGCTTTGTTCATTATCGCATCAGGATGCGCCTTTCTGGAAACAGCGGCCAATCCGTATGTCACCATCCTCGGACCACCCGAAACAGCCACCACCCGCCTGAATTTGAGTCAGTCGTTTAATGGACTGGGGGCGTTTCTGGCTCCGTTGCTGGGTGGCAAGTTTATTCTGAGTGGCATCGAGCACAGCGAGGCCGAATTGGCCGCCATGTCGCCTGCTCAGTTAGATCAGTACCTGCAATTTGAAGCCGACTCGGTCAAGCTGCCCTACATCATCATTGCCGTGGTAGTGCTGGGTGTATTGGGTCTGTTTGTGATCACCAAAATGCCGGAGGTTCAGAAAAACGTAAGCGGTCGGGTATCGTCGTTGCGGACTGCTCTCCGGCATAAACACTTGAAAAACAGCATTTGGGCGCAGTTTTTTTATGTGGGTGCGCAGGTGTGCGTGTCGAGTTTTTTTATTCGGTTTGCTAAGTTCACCAGCAACGTACCCGAAAAGCAAGCCGCCGAATGGCTCGGCTATGCCATGCTGGGGTTTATGATTGGCCGATTTGTCGGTACGTTTCTTACCCGCTACATTGCCGCCAGCCGACTCCTGACCATCTACGCCCTCATCAGCATGGGGCTGCTGGCGTTGGCGCTGAGCATTCAGTCGGAACTGGCGGTTTGGGCTGTGTTTGCAGTGCCGTTTTTCCAGTCGATTATGTTACCAACCATTTTTGCCTTGGGTATTAAACACTTAGACGAAGATCGCGAGTTAGGCTCGTCGCTACTGGTGATGGCCATTGCAGGTGGAGCCGTTTGGCCCCTGCTTATGGGTTGGATTTCAGATCAAAGCAATATTCAATTCGCCTATATTGTTCCCCTCCTGTGCTTTGGCGTAGTAGCCTGGTTTGGCTGGCGGGGGCACAAGGTAATGAGTGAATTAGCGAATGAGTAATTGAGCGAATGCTTTGTTGCATCCGTAATTCACTCAATCACTCATTCACTCAATAACAGTGCGCTACACTTTCGCTCTCGACCTCAAAAACGACCCGGCTCTGATTGCCGAATATGAACGCTATCACAAAAAAATATGGCCTGAAATTGAGGCCAGTATTCGTGAATCGGGCATCATGGGCATGGAGATCTATCGGATCGAAAATCGGCTTTTCATGATTATGGAGACCGATGAAACGTTCTCGTCTGCCAAAAAAGCTAAGGCCGACTCTGCCAATCCTATCGTACAGGAATGGGAAAAGCTCATGTGGCAATACCAACAGGCATTGCCCACCGCCAAACCGGGTGAGAAATGGATGCAAATGGAACGTATATTTGCTTTATGACGAAACGACTACTGGATTTCCTGGTTCCTGCTTTGGGCTTTTCGCTGCTCAGTTCCATTGCCTTTGGTCAGAGTTTTACGACTATGACCTACAACATTCGGCACGGGCTGACCACAAAAAATCAGAGCAATCTAAGCCGGGTAAGTGATCTGATTCGGAGTAACAAGGCCGACATTGTTGCCTTGCAGGAGATCGACAGTGCCACCGTGCGAAGTTTGGGCCGCAATCAGACAAAACAGTTGGCAAAGGCGACGGGTATGAAATCTGTTTATGCTAAAGCTGTTTCTGAAAAACGCGGGTCGTATGGCCTGGCCATTCTGTCGCGATACCCCATTATTGCCAGTCAGATTGTGCAGTTGCCGTCGCCCGAAGAAGGGGCTTCGCGGGTGCTTTTGTGCGCTTATGTGGAGTTGCCAAACGAAAAAACGGTTCGGTTCTGTACCGCCAAGTTAGACCCGCATTCAGCGCAGAACCGCATAGCGCAGGCCGCCATTGTCACGGCTCTGCTCAAAGAAAGTATTCAGCCGGTGGTGTGGGCGGGCGATTTTCACAGCAACGCCGACGACCCTATTATTCGGCAAATGGCCCGTTATTGGCGGTACGCCGGTGTCAATGTCGAACAGATCACGTTTCCAGAACTGGCTTCCCGCTTCGACTACATCCTGACCCGACCCAACGACGAATTGAGCCAGTTGACTTATCGGGTTGTGAAAGAAAACCGCACCTCCGATCATTACCCGGTCATTGCGTCGTTCCGGCTGAAATGAAAAGTCTGCTGTTTCTCCTAGTCTGTTCCTACACTCTTTTTGGGCAACCCATTATCATTCCTCAACCCGCTGTGAATCAGTTTCAGCGGGGAGAATTTGTTGTTAGGGATGGCCTTGGCCTTTGGTCATCAGTTAGTTGTGTGAAAGAACGGGCCTTGCTGCAAACCTACTGGCAAGCGGCTGGCTTACCCGTGCTGACCGACGTGCCTAAAGCCAAACGCGCCGATGTGGTGCTGCTTGTGGATGCGGGCCGTCAGGAAGCCCTCGGCTCCGAAGGCTACGAACTGATCGTGTCGCCTAAGCGCATTTCGATAACGGGGGCCACTGCCGCCGGGGTTTTTTATGGATTGCAAACCTTGCGACAGGTGTTACGGGGTTCACCGATACGGTCGTTGCGCATTCGCGACAAACCACGTTTTGGGTGGCGGTCATTTCGGCTGGTGGAGTCCCATCGGGCGGTGGGCATGGCCGTTATCAGGACGATGATTGATGAGCTGGCTTTGCTCAAGTTCAACCGCTTTCACTGGCAGTTGACTGAGTCCCCCGGTCGTTTTTATACCCCGGAACAGATTCAGGAAATTGTGCGCTATGCAGACCGGCAACATGTTGCTGTTATAGCACAGGTTGAGAAACCTGAGCCAATCGTTCATGTCCGCGAAGACGATCCCAAACAAATTCTCCATGTGGCCAACCTCGGCCACAAACTGGTGATTTCAACGGGCCTGGAATCGACACTCAACCACCCGGCCACCGAGCGTTCTTTGGAGCTACTTTATCGGCTCGAACCCATCCCGGACCAAATGCCTGAAGATCTCCGCCCCCAAATTCTGGGGCTTGACTTTGTGTATCTTCACAACCAAACGACCGCCCCGGATAGTTTACCAGGGCAACTGCACCCCCGCCTGGCCGCTGCCGCCGAGGTCGCCTGGACGTTTGCCCAACACAAAGATTTTGGCCGCTTCAAAGTAGGGCTGACGGGGTTTTATAAGGGCGTATCGGGTCGATAATTAAGAAGAAATCCGGGCTACTAATTCGTCGCGAACAAACCTCCGACAACTCATTCGGGTTAAATAATAAAATATATTATGACAAGTACAACAAACATTATGACAAATAAATTTTACATTTGAACAACCAAACTTGTCATCGCCATGCTTCACTCTTTGCTTTTCCCCTACCGCGCCCGCTACGTCGGCTGGCTCATTTTTATCCCTGCCGCCTTACTGGGTATAGCTACTCTTGCCAACGAAAATTTTGAGTTTGCATTCCTGACTTTTAAACTCCCAAAGGAGTTCTTTCTTACTCAGCCGTTCCTGACTGGTGACGGTGGGTACAGTATCGTTAATTTCACGAATGAACTGGCCGCGCTGGGCATCATAGTTAGCTTTTAGTGTCTTTTTCCCGCGAGCGAATAGAAGACGAAATGATTGGCCGGATGCGGCTGGAAGCTCTTCAATGGAGCGTGGTTGTCAATTACCTCATTCTGGCCGTGCTGATTCTGGTTTCGCACGGACTCGGCTTTTTCTACATTTTGGCGCACAATATGTTCACGCTTCTGCTGGTGTTCATTGCCCGGATGCGGTGGCTGATGTACCGAAACACCCGCCAGACCCTCACGCTATGAAGAACCGCCTGAAAGTGCAACGCGCTGAACATAACTTCTCGCAGGCCGAGCTTGCCGAAAAAATAGGGGTGAGCCGCCAAACCATCAATTCCGTCGAAACGGGTCGCTATGTTCCCTCCACGGTTCTGGCCCTGAAACTGGCCCAAGTATTTGGCGTTGGCGTTGAGGCCGTGTTTCAGTTGGAAGAAGGCGACTGATTTTCCAGTATGCGACCAACTATCGCTATCTTGCCCTATGCCGAACCTCTATATGTTAGCTGGTCTTGACGGCGCGGGAAAAACCACTGCCGCTTATACGCTTTTGCCCGAAGTAATGGAAACCAGGGAGTTTGTTAATGCTGACGAAATAGCCCGTGGACTATCGCCGTTTAATGTGGAGTCAGTGGCGTTTGAAGCGGGACGGTTGATGCTACAACGCATTGATTACCTGATGAAACAGGGAGTTGATTTTGCTTTGGAGACGACCTTATCGACACGCTCTTACGTTCAAACCATACGGCGGGCGAAAAGTTAAACTATAAAATAAGCCTGTATTATGTTTGGATACCCTCCGCCGAGGTATCTAAAACGAGAGTAGCCCAACGGGTTTCGCAGGGAGGGCATAAC
>JAJAYX010000130.1 GCA_026785985.1 Rudanella sp.
CGGAAAACACAGCGAATAACTGCTTCCTGAAGTCAACCCCGTCAGGCTATACACAAAGCCCATCGCAGCCGTACCGGTTGCATTGGAAAAATAATACTCCCCACTGCTGTTGGTGATAGCCGTCGTGTTGGCTGGTACACCCGGCCCTTTCAACTGAACAACCACCCCCGCCAAAGCGGGTTCGCCCGCGTCCTGCACTCCGTCGTTGTTCGTGTCGCGCCACACTCGGTTGCCAATCTGGATGGGTGGTAAATCGCAGAAAGGAATCAACTCCCCCAAACCGGCGGCTTTGCCAAAATCGGCTAAACCAGGGTCTGTTCCCGTCGTTACCCCGTTGTACACCCGGTACGACTGCGCCCAGGCTCCATTTGTGTTGTTTAGCCAGCGAACGCCCCCGTCGAAGAAACCGTCCGAGTCATTATCGAGTGTGGGGTCAAAGACAATGGCGGCTACCTCCACAAAACCCGGAATCTGGGTCATGGTTCCTAAAGAAACTTCATCGTGGTTGACTCCAATACCCGTTGTGCCGGTGATAACCCCACTCACCACGCCCCCCGTCGCAATGGGGTAGGAGTCGCCATGATAGAACTCGGCACCCGTTGTTCCCGGTCCTTGCCCCGTGTTCTGAACAGCGGTGCCGTTGCCTTCCGACCGGCCATTGTTTTCGAGAATCCAGCCCGTTTCCGGTGAACCTCCTGCCCGCAGAATGTCACCTGCAATGCGGCCCTGATAGAGCGATGTGGAGGTGGGGTTGTCTAAAGCCTGACTGCCGGCAATGTCGCCGATGCGGTCGCGCAGACCGATAATCAGGTCGCCGTTGTCGAAGGCAATGTTAGTAAACATCGGCATCGGATACACCAGCCGGGTGGCCTGGCTCGTGCTAACGTTCGTATAGCTGGATTTCCAGGGTAACCAGTCAGCAGGGCCGGTGGACGCGGCCTTGCCGCGTGGGTAGTTGAGATTCATCTGAAACACGGGCGCGGTGGCAAAAGCGAGCGTGGCCGGGTTGACGGTATAGACGTACGCTTTCAGATCGGTGGCCGCGTTGGAACTTTCTGCCGAGCAGACAACGCCCACATAGACCTTACCCCGGTGGTACTCGACGGCGAAGGGCCGCACATCGCCCGCCGTGGGGCAACCGGGTGGTAGTGGGCTGAGCGGGACCGCCTGATTACTGAATACACTGCCCGATGTGGGATTGAGGGCGTACAGCGTCCGATTTTGCAGGTTCATTACATAGAGGGTATCCTCATCGTCGGAGAAGTCCATGCCACCCAGGGAAGTTTTGCCCACTGCATCCCAGCCGATATTGTCGTTATCGCGGTTGTAGTTGGCGGTATTGTGTGCATTGGTAGTTGCCCCCGGCACTGTAATGGTGGTGATAACGGTGGAGGTCGAGTTAGCATCGCTCACATAAATGGCTCCAGGCCCCCCTGGTCCAAAGCCAGCGTGTTTTTTAAAGAAGGCGGCTGCATAGAGCTTTTTGGTGGTGCGGGCGTAAGCGAGTCCGAGGGTAGTGCCAACCTGTTTGGCGCGGACCATAAGTTGGTGGGTGGTCGGCTGGTCGTAGATTCCGTTTGGTCCGGTGAGTTCCTGAATGGTTCGGCTACCGGCAGAGTAGGGGAAGGTAATCAGGACCGGGTCATTTCCGTAGATCCCCAGTGTGGTGGCATTATCTCCTGGTGCGCCCTGCTGGTTTCCGAACACGTAGCAATTCGTAACGAGTTGGGGGTTTGGCTGGCAGAAGTCGGTGGGGTAGTTGATGCCCAGATTGATGTTGGTGGCCCCACCATTGGCAAACTGGACGGAGGTTGCCGAAGCTGCTCCTCTAAATGCATCGAAATCGCCGTTGGGCAGGTTTGTAAATTCAATTCGGTAGGCATTGGTGTTACCCAAGGCAAGGGAGTACTGGCCAAGCGTGGCCGTTGCCGTGCTGCTCAACACGCTGGTGGAGAAAGCTCCGGTGGTCGTGTAAGCACTTACCCGAACACCGCCTACCCCAACTTCATTGAGTGAAGAGGTGTTGTCTTTTGCTCCGCTCGTGTTGAAGTCCCGGAACACCGTACCCGTGATGGTCTGAGCTTGCCCCCATGTGGGCAACAGCCCGACGAGCAGTACAACAAGCCAGCCGACAGCCGACCAGTGGGTAATTTTGGAAGAAGAAAATGGATAGAAATTTTTCATGACCCGACGTTTGCGTATCAAATGGGAGTAATCATATTAATTACAGCCAATACGCACAACTATAGGGCCATGCAGACACAGGAAATCCATGAACAGGATATTTGCCTACCCGTCAAATGGATTTCATGCTATGTTAATTCATGTTATCTCGCTGAAATTCAGTATAATAACGTTAGGTACTGGTTATTGCAACCATACCTATTTTTCGGTGATTTTTAGTGGCGGGAAATACATGGCATAACCCCAAAACACTAATGATCATGGATTGTATATGATTTCTGAAAATCTCAAAAACTGTGCCAAAAGAAACGGTCTGCCTTTTATAAAAAGACAGACCGTACGAAATCAAAGACTATCCACTAATTAACGAAGTATTACCACCGTCTTCGTTTTCCGAATCACCACCGGCACACAAATCTCTTCGGGGCAGGCACAGTTGGCCGTTAACGTCACAGTTACATCACGCGGGCAACTCGGCTGTCCGTCGATCAGCACCCACACCCGAACCGTGTACACACCCTCAGCCAGATTCACACCCACGATACCATTGGCTGGCACCGGAGTTGGTGAGGCCGGGCTGGCCATGCTGGCCGAGAAACTGCTACCCACCGACACCTGATACACATACGCCGTCGGATCTACGCCCAGATTTATCAACGTAATCTGACCGTTGGCCTGGGGCGTAGTCCCCACACAGGTGGGGTTTTTAACCATCGCCGTGTAAGCGGGCACTTCCACTTCCTCAATCACAATCGGACAGCAGGCCGATTGGGCACAGGCCCCGCTCAGACCCTCATCTACCACTATGACATACTCGCCCGCCAAAGTGGCCGTGTAACTGTTGAGGGTACCATCGGCCACCACCGTTGCCGAGGAGGAGCCGGGGGCCGTGTAGAGCCACTGGTAGCGGTTATACCCGGACGGAGTCTCTAACTCAACGCTGAAGGCACGGCCTTTGCACACTTTGAAGGGTACACTAATACAAACCCGGGCTTCCTCACCGGGCGTGGAGGCCGTGTTGTAGAGGATGCCTTCGGCGGTGATGCTGGCAGAATAGATCAATGTAGCGGTGGCATTGGCAGGCAGACTGGCGATCGCCCACTGTCCGCCCTGCAAACCGGGGGTGAAACTACCCGCCGATACGATCACCGAGCCGGGCACCAAACTCAGGCCCGCACTGTAGGTATCGCTCACCACAAGGCTGGTGGCCGAGACAACTCCAGTATTGACCAGCACCACCGTAAAGGAAACTACATCCCCCAGTTGAGCCTTCACTGAACTGACCAGTTTGGTGAGTTCAATGGCGGCTTGCAACTGAATGAAGCCGGCATCCAGGGTCGGGTTATTCTCCCCACTGGTCAGCGTTACCGGGGCGGTAATGCCGCCCACCGGGTCGGAGTCCGTTGCATCATTTCCCGTGTTGGCCAGCGTGGCCGAATAACCCGACGGCGTAGTGAAGCTGACTGAATAGGGTATGCCCGGCGTGAGACCCGTGAAGCTATACAAGCCTGAACCATCGGTTGTCGTTGTTGCGACCACGGTGCCACTGCTCAATAACGTGACGGTTGCCCCTGAAATTGGCACGTCGCCCGCATCCTGAATGCCGTTGGCGTTCTTGTCTTCAAAGACAAAGTCGCCTAAACTGGCCTTGGGGGGTGCCACTGTGCAACTGGCTGGAGCCGTGTAGGTTACGCTGGTCATGCCGCAGGCCGTAGCCGAACTCATCACCGTTACCGTGTGCGTCAAGCCATCCGAGTTTAAGCCCGTCAGCGTGTAGCTTACCGGCCCGTCGCCCGTCATCGTCACCACCGTTGACACAGTACCATCGCTCACCGTCAGGCTCTGCGGACTGGCACTGTTGATGGCTGTATTGGTGGCCGAGATCGTGCCGCTCACCGCGTACTGGTTGGCGGTCGGCGTTCCGATGGCTGAATTACAGGTGGTCGGCGTAGCGGTGGCCGTCAGCGAACAGATGGGCAGAGCCGAGGTCGTGATCGTCAAGGGGGCTACCGCGCTGCAATTCCTGGCATCGGTCACCGTGATGGTGAAGCTGGCCGTGCCAGCCGGAGCCGTTGGCGTACCCGAAATCACACCCGTCGCCGTGTTCAGCGTCAAGCCGCCTGGCAATGAACCGCTCACCGCGAAGGCTACCGGCGATGCGCCGCCGGTGATCGTCAGGGTCTGGCTGTAGGCCGTACCGATTTGTCCGTTGGCAAGTACCGAAGTTGTCAGACTTAACGAGCAAACTGTGCAGGACACAGGGGCCAGGTACGTGGTGCTGCTGCTGATGGTCACCGAGTTGGTCAACGTCGCTATCACCGTGTGGCTGCTGGCGTTGCTCACCCCG
>JAJAYX010000131.1 GCA_026785985.1 Rudanella sp.
CAACGACCACACCACTCACCTGGCCGGTACACTAATTGGACAGGGACTTAATTTGGCAGCGCGGGGTATGGCATTTGGGGCGCACCTGTCGGTCTGGAATTTCGACAATGATATTCCGGAAATGGCCACGGCAGCCAAAGACCTGCTCCTGTCTAATCATGCCTATGGCCCGGTGGTTGGCTGGGCGCTGAACCCCGACCGACCGGGCACCGACATCAATCAAAAATGGGAATGGTGGGGTAACCCAGTCATCAGCCCCAGTGAAGATTATCAGTTCGGATTTTATACCACAAAAGCTTCCGACATCGACCGGATTCAGTATAGTAACCCGTATTATTTAGTGGTGCGATCGGCCGATAATAAACATGCCGAAACTGGTCCCCCCGCTAACACCTCCTATTATATAAGGAACACCAGCGAAAAGAGTACGCTGCTCCGAAGCCGAAACGATGGCTATGACGTGATCGCTTCCGAGGCCACTGCCAAAAACGTGCTGACTGTTGGAGCCGCCGACATAGTGGGGGGGGGCGAGCAAGTCAACAGAATCAGTGTATCAGCTTATAGTGGCTGGGGGCCAACCGACGATGGACGCATCAAGCCTGATCTTTTGGGTGTTGGTTTACCCATGCTGTCGACCCTGTCATCTGGCACGGCGGCTTACGGCAATCTGATGGGAACCTCGATGGCCTCGGCCAACGTCACGGGTTCGTTACTCTTATTACAGGAGTTGTACTCGCGTTTCCAGCCCGACAAATTTATGCGGGCCGCCACACTCCGGGCTTTGGTATTGCACACGGCAACCCGAATTAAATCGCCTGCTGTTCAAGAGCTTGTTCCACCCGATTACAAACAGGGTTGGGGATTACTGAACCTCAGCGCAGCAGCCCAGGTATTGCTCAATGACAATGGTGCTCATGCCCTGCAGGAACTGACTCTTAGGCAGGATGCAGTCTACACATTTCAGGTGGTAGCCCAGGGAAACGAACCCCTGGTGGTAACCATTTGCTGGACCGACCCCGAAGCAACACCCACCTCGGTCAGCACTCGTTTCGTTAATAGCCGCGTTCCCAAGTTAGTGAATGACCTTGATCTGCGGTTGCTCGACGGTACCGAAACAGCCTCCCCCTGGGTGTTGAACCCGAACCGCCCGGAGCAGGCAGCCACAACGGGCGACAACATCCGGGATAACGTCGAACAGGTGGTTATCCAGAAACCAGTACCAGGCCAGTCTTACACCATCCGGGTCAGCCACAAAGGTGAGTTGCGGTATGGCGCTCAACCTTTTTCGATTATGGTGAGTGGACTAAAACGAGCCTCCTGCAAATTGGCGGTCTCGCTACTGCCCACCCCCGACACCACACTATGCGCGGGAAAATCTACTGCCCTAACCGCAGGGGCCATTCAGGCGGTGGCTTCGGGTGCGCTGGCCACCGACGTAACCTACTCGTGGCTTTTCAATGGCGACCCACTTTCCGGGGCAACCGGCTCGGTGTATACGGCCAGTCAGCCGGGGTTTTACTCACTTCGGGTAACTGACAAAAATGGTTGTGTTGGAAAATCGGCAACCGTCGAGTTGAAAGGGCTTTCCGAAAGTCCCGCTGTTACCCCGTCAACCGGGCAGTTACTGTGTGCAGCCCGCCCATCGGTCAGGCTCAGTGTTTCGCCGGAAGCCGGTGCTACCTACGAATGGCTACGCGATGGACGAACCGTTGCCAATGGTCCATTGACGACATTCATAGCCAGCACACCAGGGCAATATAGCATTCGGCTTACCCGGCAGGGTTGCCAAAGCAGCAGTCTGCCTATCACCATCGAGTTGGCCACGGAACCTGCTTCCGACATAATACCCGCCGATTCGGAGATTCTGATACCCAACGGATCATCCGTTCGCCTGCAAATAAATCCCAACCCATCGTACCAATACCAGTGGCTGAGAAATGAGCAAACACTGCCCAATGCCACCATTAGTCGGTGGCTTGTTAATCAACCGGGTCAATACCGGGTCAGAATAGTTCAACAGGGTTGCACGGCCCTGTCGTCTGTCCGAACGGTTCGCTGGGCCGACGATAGTAAAGCGACCACGTTACCCGACTCGATTCTCCAAAATCGCCCCGCCGACAGTAACCTGCTGGTGATGCCTAACCCCGCCTTCGATCAGGTCGAGGTGCTCTATTTCAGACCTGTCACCAACACGCCGTATGCCACCCTCTACAATGCCAGCGGAGCGGCCATCTCAAACCCAATTAGTTTGGTGATGAAAGCCGGTGTTCTCCAGTTTTCCCTCCCCGTGCAGGACCTCCCCCACGGACATTACTTCATCCAGGTTGTTGATGGCCCGCGCATTCGACGTGCCCGCTTAGTAAAGCGTTAACAAATTTGTGGCCCCATTTATTTTGAACAGCCGGGGAGTTTTCTTTACTTTACCTGTTCAAACTCGACTTGTTAACTCCGTTTTAAACTATATCTGAACATGACCGTTTTTACACGTCTGTCAATTGGGTGCCTGTTGCTCCTATCCGTTGGCCGCCTACAGGCAACCAGCCCCACTGCCGATGGCCTCACACTCTCCGAACCAACCTACGATTGTGGCACCCGTCAGTTAACCATTCGGGCAACGGGGGGCAACGGCTCCCCCATCGAATACATGGTTGCCGGGCAAAGCCGCTGGTCGGCCAGCCCCTCGGTTGTGCTCGAAGCCGTTGTTGCCGCTGATGCCACCCCCCTAACCTTACTGGCTCGTCAGACTACCGGAAGCACAGCCCCGGCAGTAGCCAGCCGGTCGTTTAGTGTTGCCACGGTCTGTGGAGGTGGCAAAGCCGAGACGGACTCAAAAACCAACGGCCCCGCCAAAAGCACGGGTCTTAGCCTGGGCGAACCTGCCTACAACTGTGGCACCCGCCAGCTTACCATTCAGACAACGGGTGGGAATGGCAACGGAATCGAGTATATGGTTGCCGGGCAAAGCCGTTGGGTATCCGCTTCTGAGTTTACGCTTGAGTCGGGCATGGCCAGCGATGTTCCCGCCGTGATGGTGCTGGCCCGGCAGCAAAGCGAAACCGGCACGCCGTTCGTGGTGAAGCAAGTGCTTGATCTGACTGCCCGCTGCGGAGGCAAAAAAGGCAACACGCCCGCCACCGATGCAACACCAACTGGGCTTCGCCTGAGTACGCCCGCTTATGATTGTGCCACCCGTACGTTATCCATTCAAACAGCCGGAGGCAATGGCAACCCGGTTGAATACCTGATTGTTGGACAGGGCCGGTGGTCATCGTCAGCCACAATGGTGATTGATTCCTCAGCCATTGCCGACAGTGGTGCCGTGGTGGTGCTGGCCCGCCAGAAAAACGCGCAGGGTGTCCCCACCAATGTGCAACAGTCAGTGAATACCCGTGCGCTTTGTGGTGGCCGTTAAGCACCGGAACTCCTTAAATCTCTCCCTATTTATGACTACCTACCGTCAGTTTGCACTTGCTATTTTTGGTCTTTCTCTGCTCCTTGCTGCGCCGGTTCTGGCCCAGCAACCGGTCAAAAAAGCACCGGCAACACGAACCATCGTTAAAACAATTCCGGCCAAACCAGCTCCTGCCCACAAGCCGGATATGCACATAAAACCGGGAGGGATCAACTTTAGCACGGCCACTATCGAGCAGGTTTTTGAGCAGGCAAAGCAACAGAACAAGCCCATTTTTGTCGAGATCTATTCCCCTGATTGCCACGTTTGCCAGAGTTTTATTCCCATTCTGTCGAACAAAAAAATAGGCGATTTCTATAATCAGACGTTCATCAACGCCCGGCTTCCGCTGGAATCGAAAGCAACCCAGGCATGGCTTGAAAAATACAAACTCTACATTCCGTCGTTACCCCAGTTTGTTTATTTCAGCCCGGAAGGTAAAATTGATCACGTAGGCAGCAGCAACCCCGATGTCGATATGATGCTCAATCTGGGCACCGTAGCGGCCAACCCAACGTATCGGGGGAGCAACTATGCCGCCCGTTACCAGAACGGCGACCGCGACCCCAACTTCCTGATCGACTACGGGTACTTTACTAAACTTACCCGCGATACCACCACCAACATCAAGGTGATGGAAGACTACGTGCGGCAACAACCCGCCGACTTCTTTGGTGGTCAAACAAGTTATCTGGTGTTGTTTAAAATCATGATGGATGTCGACATCCCGCTGACGCAACACCTCATCAACAACATCGACCTCTACAAGAAATACGAGAACCCCACCGCCAACCTTCCTTCCCCTTTAGCCCTGGCCGATGGACTAATTATGTCGTCGCTCTACAGTCCCCGTGGTAACCTGTATGGTTCGGAGAAGGTGAAACAGATTCGGCAGATGATGGTGAAGGCGGGGGTCAACCCACTCCTTGCCGCCAACCGCACAGTGATTCCGGAGGTGAATGCCTATTTCCGCGAAAAAGCCACGGCTAGTGCTGTTGCCCGGCTCGATAGCCTGGTGGAGAAAAATAAACTCTCCATTCCTGAGTATTCGTTCATTGCCAGTTATTTCAACGCAAAAAGCCCCGACACAGTGGATGCGCCGGCTCTTGTCCGTTGGCTCGACAAAGCACTCACGACGGGCAAGCCAACCCCCACGCAACAAGCAGAGCTACAAGCCGAGCGGGCCGAAGCTTTCCGCCGGATTGGGCAAAAAGAGAGTGCAATGGATGCGGCTAAGAAGGCATTAAAGCTGGCTCAGACCGCCAAGGCCGACACAAAGCGTTACGAAGACCTGATTGGCAAGTTAAATACACTCTGAAGACAAGGCGAAACATTAATCTAACTACGTTTAATAAATTAGCCTGTGTAGCCTATATTTCTATAGACTACACAGGCTTTC
>JAJAYX010000132.1 GCA_026785985.1 Rudanella sp.
CAATACAGGTGCGGGCTGTTGACCGCCGGGCGGCTGCTACTATACATTTGCCAGATGTCGTGGCAACCGTAGGTATGGCCAAAAGCCCCCGCAAAGAGGTCTAAATAGGCATACTGCCGCACGTCGAAGGCGTTGGAGGTGCCTAGATCTTTCACGTTGAAACAAACCGGGTGATCTTCGTAAATAGGCTCCGCATCCATCGTAGGCTTGGTCGGGGTGCGGTTATACGACACTGAAATCTGGTCGTAAACGGGCGTGAAACGGCAATGCCCGTTTTGGTGCATGTTGAAATCGAACCAGTTATCAGCTCCAAACCACTGCGACGCGCCCCCTTCTGCGCCATTAGGTTGCGGGTGAAACGACATCAACGCCTTGTCGGGGCCGCCCACGCCTGCCTGAACCCCCTCGGCCATAGCCCGCCAGGTGGCCACGTCCTGCGATCCGTCGCGGGGGTTACGGTCGCCACCCAGAATCCAGATGATGTTGGGGCGGTTTTTGTAGCGGTCGCCCACAAAGCGGCCATAGGCGCGGGCGTTGGCGGGGTTGAAAATTTCGGGGCCTTTCCCCCAACCCGACTTAAACACTTTATCGCCCCAGGTGGGCAGAAATCCAATCATCAGCCCGTACTGCGCGGCTTTATCAATGATATAATCGACGTGTTTAAAATAGGCTTCGTTGGGGGTAGTAGGGTCGTTGTTGAGCAGGGGTGTTTCGCCCTAGGGATTCGGTTCTTTCAGGCCATCGAACTCGGCCCGGGCCACCGCCAGAATGACGGTGAACCCCTGTTCGGCCCGGCGTTTGAGGTACTTGTCGGCTTCCTCGCGGTTGAGTCGGTGGAACAATTCCCAGGCCGTATCGCCCAACCAGAAAAACGGACTGCCGTCCTGCCGTACTAAATAGCGTTTATTGTCAGAGACTTTCAGGGGGCTGACAGTCGCCGATGGCTGCGCCTGAGCAAACAGACAAACAGCGAGGAAGAGGATAGAAAGCGATAGCTTTTTCATGGAGCGGTTGGGTTAGCGGTGATGTCTTTTACCTGTTCGCGAATGTCGTCCATCTCGAAAATACGCTGCCAGCCCTCCCGAAAAAGAATCGGCTTTGCCCGTTTACTGATTTTGTAGGCCGCATCCGAAAACGTGCCATTGACCTCTTTGAATAACACGGCCATCTGAATGCGGAGGTGCCCCAACACAAAATCGCGGGCGGCTGCTTCGGGAACGCCGAGGGCCACAATCCGGTCAAACCCCTCTTTCACCACTTCCATACAGGTTTGAGCCAGTGTTTCCACCATCGCCGGTTCCAGCATGGCCATTTGCTCCAGCGTAATTCGGTAGGTCTTGTCGATGGGGCCGTACATGGCCTGCGACACCGCTTCGCCCAGCGCGTAGTGTTCCTCCGACCCGTGCATGAGAGCCACTACAATGGATTGTTTGGCCGAAATCCCTCCGTAAAAATCGCGGAATGCCTGTTCGGTCGGCTCCCAGTTGAACACGGATGGGTGACAGGGGTGAGCAATCACGTAGCCCAGATCGTCGCGGTGGGCAATCACCCCATCGAGCGGGGCAGCCGGGTCGAGGGTCAGCACCAGTGCCCCCGGTTTCATGTGTGGAATAATCGTAGCCGACAAGCCGCCAATGGCCACATCGGGCAGGGCCAGAATGACCACGTCGGCTTCGGCTACGGCAATGCCCTGCTCGCTCACCGAAATGCCCCGTTGCCGGAGGTTTTCGAGACCAGCGGGGGCAATTTCGAGGTACGAAACAGCATATTCCGGGTGTTTCAGAAAATTGTCGGTCAGGCGGCAACCCATTTTACCACCGGCACCCACCAACGCAATTTTAGTCATGATATTGGTTATTCATTGTTTGTAAATAGTGCATGCTCAGTTCGGCCCACGCTGCTTCTTTGGCGATGGTTGCGGCCAGCGTCGCTTCAGGGACCACCCACTGCTCCAGAATGGCCGTTTGGCATCGACCGTGCCGGGAAACCTGCTCCAGTAGCCAGGGAATATTGAGCATTCCCTGCCCGGCCGGTCGCCCGTCGATTTGGAACCCCATCAGGTGGGGCAACCGCCGAATTCCAAAGTCTTTCAGGTGCAGGTTCACCGTGTAGGGGGCCAGCGTATTGACCACTTCAACCAGCCCCTCTCCCGCTCCCATCGAGTTCACCGAATCGAGACAGATACCGACGTTTGGACTGCCCACGCGCTCCACAATGTTGGCAAAGTCGCGGGCCAGTAATCGGTCATGGTTTTCCAGGCCCAACGTCAGGCTTACCCGTTCGAGCGCGGGCAAAGCGTTCCTCAATAAGCTCACGATCTCGTTAACGGATGGCTCATAGTTGGGCGCGTCAATCACGAACCGGAGCAAGCGAGCATTCAGGCAACTTGCCAAATTAATGTATCCCTGCAAGTGCGCTTCGGTCAGTCCCCGCGCCCCTATTTCAAGCCTAATCAACTCACTGTCAAGCCGTTTTTTTAGCGAGTTCAGACGTTCTGCCGGTAGTTTGTGCAGGGGCAGGTTGTCGCCAATTTGCACAATCCGCAGCCCGAAAGCGTTAGCCTGGTTCAACAACATCTGCTCATCCAGCGGGTTTTCGGGACAATTGCCCGGCACGCCAACGGCCCAGCCATAGGTAAAGCTGCTGATTCCAAGTTGCATGGTCATAGCGATTGCCGCAGGATTAGCCCGCCCGGATTAGCCCGTTTTTCGCGTGTTCGGCTGGTTAACAACTCGCCCGCTGTTTGGCCCATACGGGCAAAATCGGTCGAAATCACGGTGATACCGCCCGCCAGAATTTCCTTCACGGGCGTATCGTCGTAGGC
>JAJAYX010000133.1 GCA_026785985.1 Rudanella sp.
GCAACAAATAGCCCAGAAAATGGCCCGGTATTCGGGTTTGTCGGAGCGGGTCATTCTGGAACACAACCTGAACATTCCCACGGCCTTTTTCTGGAAAGAGCTGTTGCGCGATAAAGGCTTCACCATTGGGCGATTAGACTCTCGCTACCTCGGCATCGACCGGCAGGACGCAGGCGAACGTCCCGATTATTCCCCCGAACTGACCTCGTGGCTCCACTCGTTTACGCCCCCGATTAACCATTATTTCCGGCAGGATCTAAACTACAAAACCGATCTCAAATACTTCATGTTCGGGCCAGTGTCCCCTTGGGCACGGACCGGTGAGAACTTAGATCGGTCGGCAGAGAATCTGCGTCAGGCAATGGCTCAGAACCCGTATCTGAATCTGCTGGTGCAGTCGGGGTATTACGATGGAGCCTGCGATTATTACAATGCTCAGTATAACATGTGGCAAATGGACCCCAGCGGGAAGCTCAAATCACGTATGGACTGGAAAGGCTATCGGAGCGGCCACATGATGTATCTGCGGCAGGACGACCTCGCCACAGCCAACGAAGACCTTCGAATATTTATCAAAAAATCGATCCCAAAAGCCGGGCAACCGGCAAAGTATTGAGGTTGTTGTGGGTATCCTACTCCCTAAAAACCAAAATCCCTGACCAGCTATTGAGCAGCTAATCAGGGATTTTTCTTGTAGCCCGAGAAGGATTCGAACCTCCACAAACAGAACCAAAATCTGTCGTACTACCCTTATACTATCGGGCCTTTTCGCGTTTGCGAGTGCAAATATAACGGTTTGCACGACCGAAAAGCAAGCTATGGTTTGAAAATTTGTTTCAGGTTTCAGGCTTCGGGTTTCAAAACACTCACGCACAGCAGCTTAGAAAACGCGATAAATGAAACCTGGAAACACGAAGCGTGAAACCTGAATACACAAACCGTGTTTATACCCCTGCTGTTGCTACACTCGGCGCAATTTTCTTTACTAAACCTTGTAAAACTTTACCCGGTCCGCACTCCACAAACAGGGTGGCTCCGTCGGCGGTCATAGCCTCCACCGATTGGGTCCAGCGAACAGGAGCTGTTAGTTGAGCAATCAGGTTGGCTTTGATTGTTTGGACAGCCGTAACGGATTGCGCATTCACGTTCTGGTAGATGGGGCAACGCGGCACACTGAATGGTGTGTCGGCAATGGCTTCGGCAAGTTCTTCGCGGGCGGGTTCCATCAGGGGCGAGTGAAACGCACCGCCAACAGGCAGGGGTAACACTCGCTTGGCTCCAGCTTCTTTCAATTTCTCGCCCGCCAGCCGAATACCCTCGTTGCTGCCCGAAATCACCACCTGACCGGGGCAATTGTAGTTGGCCGCCACCACTATCTCGCCACCCGCCGTTACTTCGGCACAAATTCGTTCGATGGTGGCATCGTCGAGAGCTAACACAGCGGCCATTGTGGAGGGGTTCATTTCGCAGGCGCGTTGCATAGCCTCGGCCCGTTGCGACACCAGCCGCAGGCCGTCTTCAAACGACAACGCCCCCGCAGCCACCAGGGCCGAAAACTCACCCAGCGAATGCCCAGCTACCATCGAAACAGCAAACCCATCCGCCGAAAAATCGTCAACCGTTTTGGCCAGTGCCACCGAGTGCAGAAAAATGGCGGGCTGGGTCACATTGGTTTGCCTGAGTTCCTCGTCGGTGCCCTCAAACATAATTTTGGTCAGGTCGAAGCCCAAAATTCGGTCGGCCTGCTCAAAGAGTTTTTTCACGGCCGCCGGGCCATTTTTATATAAATCGAGGCCCATGCCCCTAAACTGCGATCCCTGACCGGGGAAGATATATGCCTTCATAATTGTGATTGAGTGATTGAGCGAATGCAAAGGAAAGACTTTACCCCTATTCCTTCCAAAAAGTGTGGTCGAATTACTGCCGCCAAATTTTGTGGAACAAACAAACAAAAAATTTAAACAGTATGTTGACAACACAGGTGTCATCACCTGTAAAGAGTAGGGCAAATGAGTCGATCAATCTGAAAAAGCAAACATGCTTTTGGTCGCGTGAAGTTTGTGCTTTAGCTTTGACGCTCAGTCTGAACAGGCTGTCAATCCTACAAAATTTACGCTTAATCAGTACACAATACAATATGTCCTGGGTAACACAAACGCTTTCCAGTTCGCTTGGCCGCAAAGTAATCATGTCGCTAACCGGACTTTTTTTGAGTTCGTTTCTGGTCATTCACATGGCCGGAAACCTGCAATTGTTCAAGAGCGACGAAGGTCGTGCGTTTAATGAATACACGTATTTCATGACGCACAACCCGGTCATTATGACCATCTCGTATCTGCTTTATACCTCTATTCTGGTTCACGCGCTAATGGCACTCATTCTGACGCGACACAACAAATCGTCGCGCCCGGTGGATTACGCTTTCAAACGGCCCGAAGCAAACAGTGCCTGGTCGTCGCGCAACATGGGCATTTTGGGAACGGTTCTGCTGATTTTCATTGTGTTGCACATGCGCACATTCTGGTATGAGATGCACTTTGGCTCCGTTCCAATGGCCGAATACGACGGGAAGCAGTACAAAGACCTCTATAAAGTGGTTTTAGTGGCTTTCTCGCAATGGTGGTACGTATTGATTTACGTGATATCGATGGCGGCTTTAGGCTACCACCTCGTCCATGGTTTTCAGAGTGGATTTCAAACAATAGGCCTTCGTCACAAAAAGTACACCCCTCTGATTGAAGCACTTGGCACCTACGTATTCGCCATCCTGATTCCGGCTTTATTTGCGGCTATGCCGATTTACATTTTTTTGAAGGCTAACAACTTCATTGGCTAATGGCACCTAATCAACTATCGACAATGGAATTACAATCCAAAGTGCCCGCAGGCCCGCTTCCAGAGAAGTGGTCACGGCATAAGTTCGCTCTTAAGTTAGTGAACCCAGCCAACAAGCGTAAATACGACGTTATTGTGGTCGGAACGGGGCTGGCCGGGGCTTCGGCAGCGGCTTCGCTGGCTGAGTTGGGCTATAACCTAAAAGCCTTCTGTTTTCAGGATAGCCCCCGTCGGGCCCACTCTATCGCGGCTCAGGGCGGTATCAATGCGGCTAAAAACTATCAGAACGACGGTGATTCGGTATTCCGCTTGTTCTACGATACGATTAAAGGAGGGGACTACCGCGCCCGCGAAGGCAACGTACACCGGCTCGCCGAAGTCAGCGTGAGCATTATTGACCAATGCGTGGCTCAGGGCGTTCCATTTGCCCGCGAATACGGTGGCTTGCTGGCCAACCGTTCGTTTGGGGGTGCGCAGGTATCACGGACGTTCTACGCCCGTGGCCAAACCGGGCAGCAGTTGCTGTTAGGGGCTTATTCGGCCCTCAGTCGGCAGGTGGCCAACGGCAAAGTGAAACTGTATCCCCGCACCGAAATGCTCGACCTCGTGATGGAGGGCGGCAAAGCGCGGGGCATCATCACCCGGAATTTGGTAACGGGCAAAATCGAATCGCATTCGGGCCATGCAGTGCTGCTTTGCACGGGTGGCTACGGTAACGTGTTCTACCTGTCGACCAACGCAATGGGGTCGAACGTAACGGCGGCATGGCGGGCGCACAAGCATGGGGCATTGATGGCCAACCCCTGTTTCACGCAGATTCACCCGACTTGTATTCCGGTAAAAGGCGATTACCAGTCGAAGCTGACCTTGATGTCGGAGTCGTTACGGAACGATGGCCGGGTGTGGGTTCCTAAGTCGAAAGAAGATGCGCAGAAGATTCAGAAGGGTCAGATGAAAGCAACCGACCTGAAAGAAGAAGACCGTGACTATTTCCTGGAGCGTCGGTATCCGTCGTTTGGAAACCTTGTTCCCCGCGACGTGGCCTCGCGCAACGCCAAATATGTGTGCGACGAAGGTCGGGGGGTGAGCAAAACGGGTTTAGCGGTTTATCTCGACTTTGCCGATGCCATCAAGCGCGACGGTCAGAAAACCATCGAAGCCAAATACGGCAACCTGTTCGAGATGTACGAGAAAATCGTGGACGACAACCCGTATGAAACGCCGATGATGATTTACCCGGCGGTTCACTACACCATGGGCGGTCTTTGGGTTGATTACAACCTGATGACAACCATTCCGGGTCTGTACGCGCTTGGCGAGGCTAATTTTTCCGATCACGGAGCGAACCGTTTGGGAGCTTCGGCTCTGATGCAGGGACTGGCTGATGGTTATTTTGTGATTCCGTACACGGTTGGTGACTACCTCGCGACCATCGGCCCTGCCGACAAAGTATCGGTTGATTCGCCCGCGTTCAAGCAAGCCGAGAAGCGCGTGAGCGATCAGGTGCAGCGGTTATTGTCGATTAATGGCACAAAACCAGTTGATGAATTCCACCGGGCGCTGGGCCTCATTATGTGGGACTACTGCGGGATGTCGCGCACGGCGGAGGGCTTGAAAAAGGCCAAAGTAATGATTCAGGCCCTGAAAAAAGAGTTCTGGACAAACGTGCGCGTAACGGGCGACAATGAGGAAATGAACCAGGCTCTCGAAAACGCGGGCCGCGTGGCTGACTTTATCGAATTGGGCGAACTGATGGTTGACGATGCCCTGAACCGCGAAGAATCGTGTGGAGGTCACTTCCGCGAAGAACATCAAACCGAAGACGGTGAGGCTCTTCGTAACGACGACGACTACGCGTATGTCGCGGCCTGGGAATACACAGGCGAGAACCAGCCCGAAGTGCTACATACGGAAGAATTGGTGTTTGAAAACGTGAAACTGACCCAGCGAAGCTATAAGTAAGATGAAAGTAAACCTCAAAGTCTGGCGACAGAAAAATAATAATGCTGCGGGAAAATTAGTCGAGTACGGTCTCGATAACATTTCACCCGATATGTCTTTCCTCGAAATGATCGACGTGTTGAACGGCGAACTGACCCGGAAAGGTGATGAACCCGTTGCATTTGATCACGATTGCCGCGAGGGTATTTGCGGGATGTGTTCGATGTACATCAACGGGCGGGCACATGGCCCCCAAACCGGGGCTACCACCTGCCAACTGCACATGCGGTCGTTCAACGATGGTGAAACGATCATTGTGGAACCGTGGCGGGCGCGGGCTTTTCCGGTTATCAAAGACCTGATGGTCGATCGCACAGCTTTCGACCGGATCATGCAGTCGGGCGGCTATGTGTCGGTAAATACTGGTTCGGCCCCCGATGCCAACGAGATTGCTATTTCGCGTACCATCGCCGATGAGGCAATGGATGCGGCACAGTGCATTGGTTGCGGAGCCTGCGTGGCAGCCTGCAAAAACGCTTCGGCGATGTTGTTTGTGGCGGCCAAAGTGTCGCACATGGCAGTGTTGCCCCAGGGTCAGGCCGAGCGCAGCATTCGCGCCGAGCGAATGGTGGCGCAAATGGATGCCGAAGGGTTCGGAGCCTGCTCGTTTACGGGAGCCTGCTCGGTAGAATGCCCCAAGTCGATTTCGCTGGATCACATTGCCCGCATGAACCGCGAGTATCTGGGTGCCAAACTGACCTCGGAGAACGTGTGATTTTTGACCGCTGCTTCGGAAATGGGGGTCGTAAACGGCATTTTTCCACCGGGCTTAAATTGGCCCGTCACGATGTCAGGAAGTGCATCGGGGGTAGTGCCAAAGGTCGCAATTACACCTTTAATGTTACCTGTTTTAGCCAGGCCATAAATCTCATCAATTACCCAGGGGTTGGTGTAGTTAATCACCAGAATTGTTAGCTTTTTAGCGATCAAAGCGTTTACACAGGCGACATAGACCGCGTTTTTCGACAGCGATAATTCCGGTGGCGACCCCTCCGAAGCAAACAGTAGTCACCAGATCAACTTCATTAAAATCACTGGTGAGGGGGTCTTTAGATTTGGGATGGGTTAAGTACGGTTGGCGAGCCAGCAAGATAGTTTAGGCCTCAGCGGTAAAAGTGCTTCAATCAGGGTGCTTACTCCTCCGCCAACGTCCTTGAAATGTTCATGCGGTAAACGCCAATGGCGGGCAGGGCAGCGGCTACCAGTCCAATCCCGATGGCCGCGACCAGAATATACCATTCTTCAGGCTGAATGCTGAAGTTGTCCAAGTTGTAATGGTATGTTCCCTGCACGTAACCCGAAATCAGCCACAAACTCAGGCGACTGATTAACAGCCCCGCCACAAAGCCAATCAGAGCCAGTACCAACCCTTCTAAAAGCAACATTGTGAACAGTTGCGTGCGGGTAGCTCCCATCGACAACATCAGGGCCATTTCGTACCGACGTTCTTTGAGCGAGTTATACAGCGACACAAATACGCTGATACCCGCTACAAAAATGATGGCTAACGCCAGATAACGCAGCGTTTCGACCCCAACGCCCAGTAACTCGAACAGGCGATTTACCTCTATTTGGGGCATTGCGGCCTGTAGTTTCGAGTTGGCATTGATTCCCCGCGCCAGCATCATCCCCATTGGGTTCCTAAACTTGATGAGCATACTCGTAATTTCCCGCTCTTCATCAGCGTGTTCATCGTGAACCTCGCCCTCGCCCTCATGCTCTTCGTGGTGCTCATGAATAGCCCAAACACTTGATAAGGGAGTCAGAATCAGTTGATCAACGACAGAATTACTGGGATTTAAAAGCCCCACCACTTTGTATTTGGTTTCTTCGTGGGCTTCTCCCGCTTCATCTAAACCGTGCGACCCGGCAAATGAATCGCCTAGTTTCAGGCCCGTCGCATCGGCAACCCGTGAACCGATAACGCATTCTAAATCAGCCGCGAACAACTTACCCTGACCAATGGTGGTCTCAAAATGGTCGAGGTATTTTTTGTTCGTACCCACAATCCGAAACGAGCGGTAATTGTCGCCGAGAGCCAACGGAATCGCCGTTTTGATCATCGGGTTGCGGGTTAGGCGTTCGGCCTCGGCGAGGGGAATGTTGCCCACCGGCGAGTCGATTTGGTAGATGCTCGACAAAATCAGTTGCAGCGGGCTTCCTTTGGCCCCCAGCACCATATCGATACCTCGGATATTCTTCCGAAACTGATCGTCTAACTGCTTGTTCAACAGCAGCAACAGCGAGATAATGGCAATGCCGAGGGTCATCAGCAGACCACTCAGAAAGCTGCTCAAAGGCTTGTCGCGGAGGTTACTCCA
>JAJAYX010000134.1 GCA_026785985.1 Rudanella sp.
ATAGACCATAGCTGTTTTTTTTACTCAAGAAAAGTGGGAGCCGATCATTCGGACTCCCGCTTTTCTGTTTAGAGCGGCCACTTACACGGGCTGCAGAATCAACCTGACGCATTCGGTGAGGTGCTTTCCAACGATGAATTGGTTCTCATTGCCCACCCGCACCCCATTTCAGGATCAATGAGTTTCGGCCAACGGCTTGAGTTCCTGCGTTTCCACATCGACCGGCACCGGGAGCAGGTTGCACGATTAACGATGGAGGCATAAGAGAGATGACTACCGCCGATTATCGCCCCCGTCGAGCATACTTAGGTAACTCATATAGCGGCTTTCGGCAATATCGCCCTCGGCAACAGCCGCTTTTACGGCGCAACCCGGCTCATTCACATGCAAGCAATTGTTGAAGCGACACTGATTTAGCCGGTTGCGCATTTCAGGGAAATAATGGCTGATTTCTTCCTTCGCCATATCAACCAAGCCTAATTCTTTGATGCCCGGCGTATCAATAATGTAGGTGTCGGGAGCCAGTTCAAACATTTCGGCGAAAGTGGTGGTATGAACCCCTTTGTTGGCAAAGGTCGAAACCTCGTTGGTGCGCAGGTTCAAATCGGGCGAAATAGCATTGACCAGCGATGATTTCCCTACGCCCGAATGCCCCGACAAAAGCGTGGTTTTCTGATCGAGTAACTGCCGGAACGCTTCTACACCATAACCCTCGGTAGCCGAAGTCTCCAGGCAATTGTAGCCAACAGCCCCGTATAAATCCATGATTTCCCGCTGAAAAGCACGACCTTCCTCGTGCAGAATATCCGTTTTGTTGAAAACAATAGTCGTTGGAATGCGGAAGGCTTCGGTAGTGATCAGAAAGCGGTCGATGAAGCCCAGCGAAGTTCGGGGCATAGCCAGCGTAGCTAATATCACAGCCTGATCGACATTGGCAGCCAGCATGTGTCCGTGGGCTGTTTTGTGGACGGATTGCCGGATAATATAATTCGTGCGGGGTTCAATATCGGTAATCACCACCGTGTTTTCGGCAACGTCCTCCACCTCAAACTGCACCCGGTCGCCCACGGCAATAGGGTTAGTTACCTTAAGGCCCAGGATCTTGAATTTGCCCTTGAGTCGGCCCTTATACAACTGACCATCCTCGTTGCGAATGTCATACCACGAACCAGTGGAGCGAAGAATTAAGCCGTTTTGCACGTTTCAAAGAGTTTTCTTAACAACTTCCATAACCTGTGCGGTTGCGCCAATGTTCCGCTGCACATAATCGCGGCTGATTTGGGCGGCATTGGTGTGGTCAGCATACTGTTTCTGAAAGGCTTCGGTCAGCGAATGAGTATCTTGAACCGCAAATGCACCGCCTTCCTCAATCAAATCAACGGCTTCCTGAAACTTGCCGTAGTTTGGCCCAAAAAAGATAGGTACGCCAAAGGTGGCCGCTTCCAGAATGTTATGCAGTCCCTTCCCAAATGCCCCGCCAATGTAGGCAAACTCGCCATATTGGTATAAAGAGGATAGTATCCCAATGTTGTCGATAAAAAGATATTGTGTGGTATTCAGTGGCTGGAACGCCACCCCGGTCTTCGCTAAATCGCCGGATCGCCAGCCCGGTCTTCGCTCATTCATTTTCGAGTATCGAACCGATGCCTTAGTGAGTTGCGAACGCCAGCGTTCAATTTCGTCATCGTGGATCTCGTGGGGGGCAATAATCACCTTGAGCGGTTGCTCGAAGCTATTCAGAAACGGAATCAGCACGTCCATATCGGCTTGCCAGGCACTGCCAATCACCAGCAGGGGTTGCGGCTCCTGACCGCCGTTGGTTTTGAAATCAGTCACTATAGGGATGCCCTTTTTGGCCACTGCCACCTGGGCCACCCGGTCGAAACGAGTGTCGCCCGCCAGCGTCACCTCGGTGAGACCAAGACCGCGCAACAGTTGTTCCGACTCCTGGTTTTGCACCAGAATATGGCTGAAACAGGTGAGCAGTTTGCGGTAGAAACTGCCCCACGGCTTGAAAAAGAGCTGGTTCGGTCTGAAAATAGCCGAAAATGAGAGGATTGGAATCTGAGCCGCCCGGAGTTCGTGGAGGTAGTTGGCCCAGAACTCATATTTGACAAAGAAAACGATTTTGGGTTTTGCCAGTGCAACAAAAGCGCGGGCATTTTCGGGCGTATCGGCGGGGAGGTAGCTGACAAAATCGGCCCCGGCGTAGTTCTTGCGAACTTCATAACCCGATGGTGAAAAGAACGTTAACAAGATTTTATACGCCGGGTATTGCGTCCGAAACGCTTCCATAACGGGCCGACCCTGCTCAAATTCGCCGAGGGAAGCCGCATGAAACCACGCCACGGGAGCGGTGTTGTCGGCCAGTTTTGCCCGCAGTTTAGGTTGCCAGTTCTGCCGCCCGGCCACCCACTGCCGGGCTTTGGGGTTAAACGGGGCCACCAGCCGGAGCAGGCCCGAATAGGCACGAATGGAGGTATTGTACAGGAGCGAAACCAAGTAAGCAGCCGGTTGGTTAAACAGAAGACAAAAGTACATCAATCAACCTCCCCACGGCCATGCAGACTTACGAAACCGTTACCGAAACCCTCGAAGCCCTTCGTCAGCAGGGGTTTACCCGCGATTACAACCTGCTGGAAACCTGTCTGAAATGCCATGAAGATGGTGTTGAACTAGCTCCCGACAAATTCGAGATTGTGCAGGTTCACCGATTTGAGGGCATGACCGATCCCGGTGACGAGACCATCATCTTCGCCATTGAGGAGTCGAACGGTAAACGGGGATCGTTCATCAATGCCTACGGGATGTATGCTGATTCACTGTCGAATGATATGGTTAGTAAGCTGGCTTTGCATTAATCGGCGTTGGTGGCGAGATCGGGCGAAGCCTAAAATCGAACTTTTCAAAGCCCGAAATGCTTTGTAGAACAAAACGAAACTGCGTAAAATGAACTGGAATAAATTAATCGACGAGACTCAACTGGCTACTATAAAAGAAGAATCAGCACAGCAACCAGTCCTGATTTTTAAGCATAGCACCACCTGTTCAATCAGTGCAATGGCCTACAGCCGCATGGAACGAAACTGGAGCGATGCCGCTGGTATTAAGCCCTACTATCTTGACTTATTGGGTTTTAGGTCGATCTCGAATCGGATTGCGAGCGAATTTGGGGTTGATCATGAATCGCCCCAAGTGTTGCTGATTCACAACGGCGAGTGTGTCTATGATGCCTCACACATGGGAATTTCATTCCAGGCCCTGTCTGCCGTCACCCTTTCATCGTAATTCTGGCCCGGTGACAAACGCCACCCACGGGCGGGTTGAACTTCGAGACGCTTACTTCGACTTCGCCGACCGTTGGGTAGGCCCCGCGAATTTCTTCGATAATGCTGTGGGCAATGTGTTCGAGCAGGCGGGCGGGCCGTTGCATCACACGGGTGGTGATCCGGTATAGTTCCTCGTAGTTGACAGTGGCACTGAGTTTGTCGCGCCGGGCGGCTTCCGAAAAATCAGCCGTTACCACAATATCAACGGAATATTTGTTGCCAATTTTCTGCTCCTCGTCGTAAAAACCGTGGTATGCAAAAAATTCAAGCCCTTCGAGGGCAATTGTTCCCATTAGATTTGGTCGAAAAAGGAACCACCCTGCTTTTGCTCATTAGATTGAGCCGATTCGGGTTGAGGCTCGGAAGCTGGCGACGATTGGGTTGACGCTTCCTGATGACCTGTTGCCTGAACAGCATCCTCAACGGGTTGCATCATCCCGGCATCGGGTTCCGTGTGTGGCCCCCGCGAAAGGGGTTGCTCCACCAAGCCCATATCCGTTGGCATATCGGCGGGCTCGGCAATGGCCACGCGCTCGACTGGCGTTCTGGCGGCAACCGGCTCCGAAATAGGGGCCTCGACTGCTGGTGCAGGCAGTTCGCCTTTTATGGCCTTATCGTGTTTGGCGGCTGCCTCCTGCTCTTCTTTTATCTGGTTGGCTACCTCGTCTATTTTACCCTTGAACGCCTGCTTGGCAAACTTCTTCTCGAACCGCTCCACACTGTCCATTGCATTGGCCGACAGGGTTTTAATCTGCGTTACCAGCGTTTCTTTGTAGCGTTCCATCGCTTTGAAGTCGTGTTCCATTGCCTTTAAATCGTTAAGGATATTATCTTTCAGGTAGCGGGCCTGATTTTGGGCATCCTGAATCATCATGGCCGACTTTTTGCGGGCATCGGCCAGCATTTCGTCGGCTTTCCGGCGGGCTTCGGCCAAATGTTGCTCGGCGGCTTTGTTAGCCTGATCCGTGATTTGCGTACTGGTATCTTCAGCAGTTTTGAGCGTTTTAAACAGCGTCAATTCCACCTCTTTCAACTTATTGAGTTCTTTATCAGTCAGTTCGAACTGCATTTTCAGCATTCGCTGGTCGCCAACCACCCGCTCCCACTCTTGCGAAAGCGATGACAGGAAAGCATCCACCTCGTTGGTGCGGTAGCCGCGCATACCCTTTTCAAAGGTGTGCTGCCGAATTTCAATGGGCGTGATTTTCATACGATGCGCCGAAGTTTTGTAGGGTCAAAAGGAATTGAATCAGCGTGAAAGTAATGCACTTTACCCGCAATTTAAAAGTATTGAGCATAAAATGTGCCAAAGGCTTCACGCTTCACCCGACCTCCCACACCGAAATTGTCCGGTCGTCGCTAGCTGAAAGCAGCCAGTTTTGGTGTTCTGTCCAAAGCAGCCGGTTCACCGAGGTGCCGTGTCCTGCATGACGGGCGCGGTCAACCACTTTGAGCAACCGAAGCGTTTGCGCATCCCAAATCTTGATCGACTTGTCCATACTGGCGGTTGCCATCAACTGCCCATCTGGGCTGAATACCAAGTGGTTAATGGCAAATAGGTGCGCCACTACCTCCTGTTGCAGGCTATAGCCCCGATCCACATCCCAGCATTTCAGTCGCGCATCACGGCTCCCCGAAAGCAGGTGCAGGAAATCAGGGGCGTAGGCCACCGTAAATACCGAATTGGTATGAGCGGCTATAGTTTGCTTCAGTTCCAGCGTTGTGAGGTCGAAAATTCGGATGGTTGAATCGCTGTAGCCCACGGCCAATTCGCGCTCAACGGAGTTAACAGCCAAACATCGCGCTGATTGCTCCGACGCTTTCAGATGTTTCCGAATAGCTAATTGTTCCGTATCGATCACCACCACAACGCCATCAGAGAGAGCTACATACGCCGTTTTTTGATATTGTTTAATATCGAAAATAGCCGAGTTAGTCAACTTCAATGAGCCAACTTCCACTTTCTGCACCGGGTCGATCAGGTGCAACCCTTCGTAGTTTTGGCCTACCCAAAGTCGGTTCGCATCGGCTTCGTAGTGCAGGGCATAGACCGAGGCTGGCACCTGGGCGATTAAATCACCGAGGTCGGGCCGGCCGAGATGCCAACGCACCACCATGCCATCTCCCCCCGACGAGAAAAACTGGTTGGGGGTTGGCCCCGCTTCAAGTGCATACACACAATCGCGGTGCCCACCGAAGGTATCGAGTTTTTGAATGACCATCAATGACATTTTGTCCCAAAGGTCGGTAAACCTTTCTTTTTCACGCACAGAGTAACGACTTTTGCTCCATGCCGATTCATACTTTTTTTGCGCTGAACAACGACTGCCAGGTGGTGCTTTGGCGAATTGAGGAAGACGAGCCAACGCTTCAGGCTGGTTTGCAACTGACAGCCGATGAACGATTTGACCTCAACGGCATCACGCACCTTAATCAGCGCGTAGAATGGCTGGCCTGCCGGGTAGCCCTGCGCGATTTAGTCCTCAGAAACGGTCTGACCTACAAAGGGTTAGTAAAGGATGAATACGGAAAGCCGTATTTGGTTGGCGAGACAACGGCTTACCTGTCGATCTCCCACACGGGCGGGTGGGCAGCGGCTGTCTGGCATCGAAACCGTCCCGTTGGTATTGATATTGAGCCGATTCGGGATCAGTTTATGCGGGTGGTTCCCCGCGTTCTGTCGGAGTCGGAAATTGCACACGCGGCTGGCCGACCTGATCGGTTGGCGGTCTATTGGTGCGCCAAAGAATGTCTGTATAAACTCTATGGCAAGCGGCAGCTCACCTTCCGCGAACACCTTCATATTGACCCCTTTGCCGATGGTGCCGAGACCTTGACCGGCCATGTCCGGCTCCCCAATCAAGAAGAAACGGTACAGATTTGCTGTTTGAAAACCGGACCAGGCTTGCTGGCTGTGGCATTTTGATTCAGTGAACAGCTAACAACAAACAGCCAACAGTGGGATAACGTGTCAGACATCCGAGAGATGTGCAAACAGGTTGCCTACTGTTGGCTGTTTACTGCTAACTGTCCACTGAAATTACTTCCCGTTGCTCAACAGGTTGAAAAACTGATCAAGTTTTGGAGTCAGGATAATTTCTGTCCGGCGGTTAATCTTGCGGCCATCTGCCGTAGCATTGTTATCTTTTGGCTCAAACTCGCCCCGTCCACCAGCCGTTAAACGCCCTGGGGCGACGCTGAATTTACTCTGGAGCAAGCGCACTACCGATGTTGCCCGCATCACGCTCAGATCCCAGTTGTCTTTCATGAAATTGCCCGAAATGGGGACAACATCCGTGTGACCCTGCACCAGAATGTCTAATTCTTTGTGGTCATTTATTACTGAAGCCACTTTGCCCAGTACCACTTCGGCAGCCTGATTCACCTCGAAACGGCCCGATGCAAACAGGAGTTTGTCGGCAATCGACACATACACAACGCCTTTCTTCACTTCAACCTGCACATCCTGGTCATTGATGTCGGCTAATGAGCGTTTCAGGTTCATCACGAGGGCTAAATTCAGCGAGTCCTTGCGCTGAATAGACGAATTCAGGTTGTTTACCTGCTTGGTTTGCTCATTCAGGGTCTCAAGCGATTTCTTGATGCTTTCGGCACCCGCTTTGCTCACAATGGACAGGTCGGCCATGCGGTCGATCAGGCTGTTGTTGTTTTTGCGAAGATCCGCCAATTGAGCTTCCAGTTCCGAAACACGGGTTTTGTTGGTGGTATTGAGGGTAGCCAGCTCCGAGTCGCGGGTGCGCAAATCCGACTGTAAGCCCGTCAGTTTCTTGTCGCAGTCGGCTACGTCGGCAACAGCCTTATTACGGGCATTTTCCAACTCATTATAACTCGATTGCAATTGGGTCAGTTTCTTTTTACTGACACAGGACGATAGTAGCGACATGGCTACCATCACATAAACGATTTGTTTCATATGGTTCAAAACGAACAAAAACAGAAGGTTAAAATTGATTAAACGACAACAAAATTAAGTTTGTTTCACTATTTACTGATGAAAAGAGTGAAACTTGTATTCTTTCACTAAAAGTAAATCATGGCAGTGTTCTACCAGAATCATGCCAGAATTGGTCGCACCACTTTTCCCGCTACATCAGTCAGGCGGAAAGGCCGCCCCTGAAACTGATGCGTGAAGGTTTCGTGGTTAAAACCAAGCAAATGCAGAATGGTTGCCTGCAAATCGTGGACGTGAACTTTGTCCTTCACGCCGTAATAACCAATGTCGTCCGTTTCGCCATACGAAAAGCCTTTTTTAACTCCACCGCCCGCCATCCAAACCGTGAAGGCATCCAAATGGTGGTCGCGGCCCATGAATGGCAGCGTCAGACCGTCGCGATTTTCCTGCATGGGTGTCCGACCGAACTCTCCTCCCCACACCACAAGAGTATCGTCCAGTAAACCCCGTTGTTTCGGGTCGGTCAGCAAAGCGGTCACGGCCTTATCGGAGCCTTTGCATTTATCGCGCAGACCGATTTCCAAGGCTCCGTCGGCACTTGTGCCGTGGGTATCCCAACCCCAGTCGAACAACTGCACAAACCGAACACCCCGCTCCACCAACCGACGGGCTAACAGGCAGTTACGGGCAAATGATCCCTGGTTGGAATCGGCCCCATACAGATCCATAATATACTGCGGCTCGCTCTTGATGTCCATGGCATCGGGTACGGACATCTGCATTCGGAACGCGAGTTCATATTGGCTGATGCGCGTCAGAATTTCGGGGTCTTTTACCTCGTTGTATTCCTGCTTGTTGATTTCGGTGATTGCGTCGATGGTTTGTTTGCGGATGTCGCGGTTCATGCCCGCCGGGTCCGAAACATACAGAACAGGGTCGCCATCGGTTCGGCATTGCACGCCCTGATAAACCGTTGGCAGAAACCCACTTCCCCACACCGACTTGCCCGCGTCGGGTTGTTTGCCCCCCGATGCCAGCACCACAAAACCGGGCAAATCGTCGTTTTCAGAGCCGAGTCCATACGTAACCCACGAGCCGATGCTGGGTCGGCCCAATCGTGCGCTGCCTGTGTGCATGAGCAACTGGGCCGGGGCATGGTTGAACTGATCGGTATGCATGGCTTTCAAGAACGTGATGTCGTCCACAACACCTTGTAAGTGAGGTAAATAATCAGAGACCCAGGCTCCCGATTGGCCATGTTGGGCAAACTTGCCCTGTGGCCCAAGCATCTTGGGTGTTCCCCGGATAAACGCGAATTTCTTGCCCTCCAGCAGTTCCTGGGGGCAATCTTTGCCGTGATATTTAACCAGTTCCGGCTTATAATCGAACAACTCCAGCTGGCTCGGCGACCCGGCCATGTGGATGTAGATTACGCGCTTCGCTTTAGCCCCAAACGGCGCGGGTTTGGGCATCATCGGCTCCCCCGACTGCGAGAGAAGAGGGGCCGTTGCTGCCTCGTTTTTACCACCGAAAAAGCCGCAGCTACTCAACACCGAACTGAGGGCCATACCGCCCAGACCCGTTGAGCAGGTATGCAGAAAATGCCGCCGGGTTTCGCGTTGCAGGGCCGCCTGTTGAAGTTCTTGCAGGAGTTTGTTCATCATTCCTTAGTTATGACTTCATCTAAATTCAACATCGTATTCGCCGTCACCGTCATGGCCGCCAGTTCGGGGCTGGCCCGGTCGAAATCGAGCAACTTGCGAGCTTCATCAGGGTACATCCGGTAATGCCGTTCCGTATTTCGGTACAGTTTCACCAGCACAGCCAGTTTTCGTGGACTCATATCGCGGAGCATCACCCGCCGAAAACCGGCCTGAATCTGTTGTTCGGGCGTTTTACCCGACTCCCGCATACAGTCGGCAAGGCTGCGGGCTGCTTCCACATACACCGGATCGTTAAGCATCACGAGTGCTTGCAAGGGTGTGTTGGTGCGCAACCGGCGAACCTGGCAAAATTCCCGGCTCGGACTGTCGAACGTCACCATCGAGGGATACGGAGCCGTTCGTTTCCAGTAAGTGTACATAGCCCGGCGGTAGCGGTCGTTGGCATCGCTGAGTTTCCAGCTTTCGCCACTGTAGGGCGACTGCCAGATACCCTCCGGTTGCGGGGGCATCACGCTGGGGCCATATAGTTTACGGTTCAGCAAACCGCTGGCAGCCAATGCCTGATCGCGCACCTGCTCGGCACTCAGCCGCACTCGCGGCCCACGCATCAGGTATTTGTTGCCTGGGTCGGCTTCAATCCCTTCGGGCGAAGCCTCGGAACGTTGACGGTAGGTAGCCGATAGCACCATCCGCTTTAACAGTTTCTTGACGCTCCATTTATCTGTTTCCATAAATTCAACGGACAGATAATCAAGTAGTTCGCGGTGCGAAGGCGAAATGCCCTGGGTGCCAAAATCTTCGGCGGTTTCCACAAGCCCCGTTCCAAATAGCTGTTCCCAGAGCCGGTTTACAGCTACTCGTGCCGTGAGCGGGTGTTGGCGGTCGGTCATCCATTGAGCCAACCCTAACCGATTTTTGGGCATGTTTTTGGCCATCGGCGGGAATGACCTGGGTACGTCGGGGTCAACCCGTTTTCCCTTTACCAACCAATTTCCCCGGTCGAAGATCTGCGTTGGGCGGGCCAAATCACCTGTTCCATCGAGCATGATTGGTGTGGTATCGGGGTGTTTGTTGAGCAGCAGGGCGTATTCTTTTTCTATTGCCCCAATGCTGTCAGCCGCTTGGCTCGGCATGGCCGTTTGGAATGCTAACCACTTAATCATCACCCAATTATTCTCACCTTTGGGGTTATTTAACGAGAAAAACAGGTTGTGTTTGCCAGCCGTAACGGGTAACGAAAAAATCTGCACCGTGTCTTTCCATTGATTACCCGTCACCGGGACGGGCAACGTCATTAACACCGGCCCCGTTATGGCACCGCGCCGGATGGTGAGCGTGGCACCGGGGGTTTTGTTGCCCCAGGCCATGAGTAAACGGTTTTTTCCGGTCAGCGTCACATTCATAAGCCGGGCTGAGCCTTCGTGTAAAATCCCAAAATATTTGGCATCAATCAGCGAGGCTTTTTGGTACTGATCGAGGGCGTGGGAGTTAAACTTCGGCTCCATTGTTCGCAAAAACAGGCGTTGCTCTGTTGTTTGACGGAGGGGAGCGACTTTGCCCATCCACTGCTCAAGAGCCTGTAGCTGAACCGAATCCTTGCCTTTGTAGATGCGAAGTGTAGGAGTATCGGTCGTCACGTCTTCGTCGCGGGCGTTATTAAAAAACGCCATGTACTTGTAATATTCCTCGTGCGTAAATGGATCATACGGGTGGCTGTGGCATTGCACGCAGGCAAATGTCGTCCCTCCAAACACGTCCCAGGTGGTGCTGACCCGGTCGATCACGGCGGCCACCCGGAACTCTTCGTCCTGCGTGCCGCCTTCGTCGTTGTTCATCGTGTTCCGGTGGAAACCCGTCGCAATCAACTGATCCTGATTAGGTAAGCCCGTGACGGGGTTCCGGTTGGGCATGAGGTCTCCCGCGAGTTGCTCGGTCAGGAATTGGTCATAGGGTTTATCGCTGTTGAAGGCCTTGATGAGCCAGTCGCGATACCGCCAGATTTTGCGGCCGGGGTCGCGTTCGTAGCCTTTAGTGTCGGCATAGCGGGCCAGATCGAGCCACATGCCCGCCCATTTCTCGCCGTAAGCGGGGGCGGCCATCAGCCGGTCAACGGCTTTTTCGTAGGCATCGGGCGATTTATCAGTCAAAAACGTCGTGACTTCTTCGGGCGTTGGTGGCAGGCCCGTCAGGTCGAGGGCCACACGCCGGAGGAGGGTCTGGCGGTCGGCTTCGGGGGCGGGTTTCAGGGCATCCACCTGTTTTGGGTCGGTTGCGGTGGTTTTTACCGACCGGGTTTTATCCAACACAAAGGCATCAATCTCGTTTTTAATCCAGTTGCTTTCGTCGCTTGTAGTCAGCCCTAACCGCGACCAAAACGTGCCTGTTTTGGGCAATTCGGGCTTCTCGATGGAGGTATAGGCCCAATGATTGCCCCACTCGGCACCCTGATCGATCCATTTTCGGAGCAAGTCAATTTCGTCGTCTTTGAGGGCGGGGTGTTCCAGGGGCATCCGCTCTTCGGGGTCTTCGAGCGTCAATCGGCGAATCATCTCGCTGGCATCGGCATCACCCGGAACAATGGGGAATTTACCCGATTTGGCGGGAGCTACAGCCTCGTGCCGGAACAGCAAACTGAAGCCCGACGTTTTCTTGACACCCCCATGACAGGCAATGCACTGCTTATTGAGGATTGGCTTGATCTGGGTATTGTAGTCCACTTTCTGATCGAAAACACCCAGAATAGAAAACGACGAGAGGGCTACTACGGTAACCAACCCACTGACCACCAATAGTTTTGGCTTTGGCATACGACTTTACACGTTGAACTTTGTGTGAACTACTCCTAAAAGGGGTTGGTGAGCCAAATACTCATTAGGAAACACAGAAAATTTGCAATTGAATCCAATGCTGGGATTTTCAGTATATTTGACAAAACTCGTCGTCGTATGGAAACAGTAGCAACTGACCTAATCGAAGAATTTCATTCAGAAGATATAATGTCTGTCAATCACTCCAAGTTGATTCATCGTCTGAGCGTTACGCTTGACCGCTATGAGGATCAGTATGATATTTTACCCGAATTAGAATTGGAACTTCCCACGGGCAAATGCAAGCCTGATGTAGCTATTTATGAGAAAATTGGCAATAACTGGTTCAATGACATTATTTACTATACGCAACCACCTCTCATTGCGGTAGAGGTTTTATCCCCCAAACAAGGGGTTTCTGACCTGACTGATAAAGCATTTAAGGTGTATTTTCCTGCGGGGGTAAAGACCGTCTGGATCATTGCTCCCATGTTGCATATCGTTCAGGTTATTCTTCCCAATGGTACTCAACTCACGTGGCCTAATGGCGTGATGAAAGATCCTGTTTTAGGGTTTGAGGTCGATGTAGATGTATTATTGAGATGAAGCAGTTGGTGTTTATTATTTTAACTTGTCGTTGAAATCCTCGACCTTTTTTTGATGACAACCAACTACACACCTGCGCTTCGACCTGAAAAGTTGGTAACAATGCTCTTGATAACGGGCTATGAGTCATTTGATAGTGCTGAAAAGATTGAGTGTAAATTCATGTTGATCTACGATACAAACGGAGATGTTGTTGACCTAAAGGAAACGTATACATCAAGTTTCATGCCTCAACGACGACGTACCTATTCTTGGAGAAACGGAAATGTAACGTTAGAAACAGTCACGGACAATGGCAAATTGAACTCAACCACCGAGTGGATTGCGCTTGATGCTTACAATCCATACCGTTTATTTCCACCGGGCGCACAACCTTGGTGGCCTGGCTTAGTAAGCGTAAAAAGCCTGACACATGGCTCTCAGGAGGGGGAATTAACGATTAGCAAACACTCTTCAGGATATCCTTCCTCGGTGAAACGCAGCAAAACGCTGTCCAGTTTTACCACGTGGTACGACTACGCTAAATTCTGACTGCCCGCCATTTATCACAATCTGCCTATTCGCTTTGCCTTTTTCGCGATATTGCCTTTTGGATAACGAAGAATGGGTAATGGAGAATGAATAATGTCTTCTCTGAACAATACATTCTTCATTGTCTATTCTTCATTAGACATTCTTTTCCGACTACTGCATGAATCGAAGAGACTTCATTCAACAGGCGAGCTGGGGCATGGGCGCATTGGCAGCTTCAAGTATTCCTATCATGGGTCATGCTGTGCCGCTTGAACGCCTGCTGGAACCCGGCATTTCTGTCGCTACTAAAAAACAATTGGCTGACATTGCCCTCAATGCCGCCAAAAGCCGGGGGGCTACCTACACCGACGTGCGGATTGGCCGCTATCTCCAACAGTTTTTGTTTACCCGCGAAAAGCAGGTGCAAAACATCAGCAACGCCGAGTCGTTTGGCGTAGGGATTCGGGTGATTGCCAATGGCACCTGGGGCTTCTCGGCCACCAGTGACGTAACGCCAACCGGCATCGCTAAATGCGCTGAAACAGCCGTAGCTATTGCCAAAGCCAATTCCAAAATTCAGACGGAGCCGGTGGTGCTGGCTCCGCAACAGGGTGTTGGCGAGGTATCGTGGAAAACACCCCTGACCAAAAATTCCTTTGCCATTCCGGTTAAGGAAAAAATTGACCTGCTGCTGCGAACTAATAATGCCGCCCTGACCAACGGAGCCGGTTTTGTGACCTCGAACCTGTTCATGATTAATGAGCAGAAGTATTTTGCCTCGACGGACGGCTCCTATATTGATCAGGATATTCACCGGATCTGGCCCACATTTACGGTAACGGCCATTGATCGGGCGGCAGGGAAGTTCAAAACCCGCGACGCGCTCAGTTCCCCAATGGGTATGGGCTACGAATATATGGATGGGCTGGCCTCCGAAAAAATTCCCGGCCCGAACGGATTGGTTGGCTATCGCAACTCCTACGACATTGTGGAAGATGCGACCCTGGCTGCCAAACAGGCTAAAGAAAAACTGACCGCCAAAACTGTTTCGGCAGGAAAATATGACCTCGTGCTCGACCCCAATCATCTC
>JAJAYX010000135.1 GCA_026785985.1 Rudanella sp.
ATCTTCCGCTTTCCGAATGGCTTCCTCTTTCACCTCATCCATGTCGATGAGTTTGGCGGCTTCTTCTTCAAGCATAATTTTGCGGGCTTCAGCGATGGTAACCCGGCGTTTTTTGCCGCGCTTGGGCATCATCCCGCCAATCATTTCCTGGATGTTCATCATCGACAAATCGTCGATAGAGCCGCCCATCACACCAATGTTGGGCATTTGCGACTGCTGTACATCAATGTCGATCTGCCGGGTATCCATCTCACCCGACTGCACTTTGGCGCGGAAGCGTTCGCGGGTGCGTTCGTTCAGGTCGGCATCGCCGGGGAGACGCTCTCCATCGCCGTTGTCGTCGCCCGTATCGGAAAGCGTCTCCCCGGTAAAGCCAAGTTGCGCCTTTCCATTGGGTGCGACAGAACGCACGGGCGGTATCAGAATGTCGAGAATAAGGTCGTCCACAATTTGTTGTGCCCGCACTTTCACCGCTTCTTTCCTGGCGGCTTTCACCATGTTCACCGACTGCTCCACGAGGTCGCGCACCATGCTTTCGACATCGCGGCCCACATAGCCAACTTCGGTAAATTTAGAGGCTTCCACTTTGATAAAGGGCGCGTCGGCGAGTTTGGCCAACCGGCGGGCAATTTCGGTTTTACCCACACCCGTAGCCCCAATCATCAGGATGTTGTTGGGGGTAATCTCGCGCTGCATATCGTCGGGGGCATTCATTCTGCGCCAGCGATTACGGAGGGCAATAGCCACGTTGCGTTTGGCATCGTGCTGGCCGATGATGTATTGATCTAATTCGGCAACAATCTGCCGGGGTGTAAGGTCTTTCAGGACTGGGGTCATTCGTTAAGTGGGGCCTTGTTATGGCTCTTGTTCAAAGAAACGCAATAGCGCGGAAATTGTGCCAAATAAACGAGTATTTCACAACAAACGCGCCAAGTCCATCCGCACCGACAATTGGCTGCTGCCCCCCGATGTGGGCGCATACACGAAGCGGGCGTAGGTAAACTGGAACGCCCGCGCCTGCACCGATGCTCCAAATGATAGCCCTGCCAAACCCGCCCCCCTCAACAGTTTGCCCTCCTGCCGTTGGCGATGGTTGTAGGCCACCATCACGTTCACATTACGGCTAAACAGGAACTCAGCCCCCACAATCAGGTGGTGCGCCAGCCGGTTGGCCACACTCATTTTTCGGGGAATAACGTTGCCGTTCAGGTCGTAAGAGAGGTTGAGAGCCGGATCATTATAGACAATATCGAAGCGGTGGAGTTGGTAGCCGGTCAGGGTTAAGCGCACGGGGGCGTAGCGGGGCTTGACGGTGATACCTGCCTGCAAATCAAACGGTAAGTCAGCATCGGAGGGGCCGAAGTTACGGAGCAGCACACCCGCGTTTTTAGCCACCAAACCAACACTTAACTCGCGTTTGGGATGCCGCCAAACAGCCCCAAAATCGGCCATGAGACCAAACGCGGAGTACGTTTCAATGGAGGAGCCAACAGCTTTCACGGTGGCACCGAGCGAGAAATCGCCTTCGGTGCGGGCGTGGGTCAGGCTGAGGGCATAATCGTTGGCAGTGAACGTGCCGAGGGTGTTGCCCTGCGGGTCGGTGAGGTCGAATTGGCCGTAGCTGAGGTATTGCAAACCCGCTGCCCATACGGCATTTTTACGCTTTACGGGCAAGCCGTATTGAATGGTGTAGTATTTGGCAGCCGCGAGATAAGGCATAAAACTGAGTGATAACTGATTGTCGGGCAGCGAATCGGCAAGGGCCGGATTATTCTGAAAATAAACGCCATCGGGCCGGGTTGCCGAGGCCACCTGACCGCCCAAAGCTGCTACCCGTGCATGGGTGGGCAACCCCAGAAACGGAAAAACCCGTTGCCCACCGAAAGACTGAGCAAGAACATTTTGGCCAGTAATAACGCCAACAACCAGGGCAAAAAGTGTCTGTTTTTCCAAAGAGCAAATCCCATTTTTAAGCCAGCCGTAACACTGGACAGTATATAACTTTCCGTTATTTACGTACAAAAAACTTAAAAACCACTACCCTCTTCTGCGTATCCCGCTGCGGAGGTCATGCCTTTGCCGCCAATGCCGGTGATTATTTGAATGTGATCGTCTATATCATACTTAAAAATATCGTCGGGGGTTTGGGCATAGAAGCCCGCCCAGGTGCGGCTAATTTTCCCGACGGGGAAGGTAACAATTCGCTTTGCTTCTTTGATAATCAGCGCGTTGATGGCATCGTTGGTATCGAAACCGAGGTCGTCGATCTGGTTAGCCGGGGCATATTCGTGGGAGTCGCCAATGATAAATGACCCGTCGGTGGCTTGTTTGAAGAGGATGTGAATACCCCATTTTTTTAGTTCGGTGAGATGGGCTGGCTGGGCCGCCGTCGCGGTTGTTAGGTTCGCATAGGATGGGCATTCCGCGAAGGCTTCGTACCGGCGGATGGTCAGGCCCGTCAGGATATTGCCGCGCAACTTGACCTTGGGCATCGGCACCGTTTGCATCATCTGCAACTTGCTCACAATCAATCCACTGTTGGCAAACAGATCGGGATAAAGCAGGCGAAACTCATAGCCGCTGCAAATCAGAACCCGCTCCGCTTCGTAATAATCATCCCCGGCGAGGGTTACAGCGGCCCGGCCCATAGCCGATTGGCACTCGATCACGGTTGCATTTGGCCGATAGGTAACACCGTACTTCTCGACAATAAAGTCGATGAGCCGGTAAATCATCCGATCCGGCTCCACGCTCACTTCATCGGGGAAAAACACCCCACCCAGAACGTAGTCGGGGTTGAGGGCGGGATAGCGCGACAGGATTTGAGTCGGGAACAGCAGTTCGCAGGGGTAGCCATCTTTCAATCGCCGGTCGAACAGCTCGTTGACGAGATTCAGTTCAGCCTCGTTGGAAGCAATATAAATCGAGCCGTTTTGCCGAACCGTGATGTCGGTTTGGGCCTGAATTTCGCGGTAGATTTCTAAGCTCCGTCGGCCATAGTCGAACCACCGGCCCGACAAGCCCGACGGCACTACCTGCCCAAAGTTGCGGACGGTGGACCCTACGGGCCGGCTATCTTTTTCGAGCAACAGCACCCGCTGTCCCCGTTTGGCGGCATGATAGGCATGGAACGTACCGAGTGCGCCCGCGCCAACGATGATTAGGTCGAAATTGGTGGTCATTAAGCAGAACGAATATATTCCGGCAATTCCAGCAACGAGTTCAGAAGTTGATGGTGCGGGTGCGGGGTGAGTTGAGCGCGGAAATGGGTGCCGTTGGTGAGGCCGAGGTTGTGGCCCACACCAGCCGCCCGTGCCGATTGCAAATCAACGGGCGTATCCCCAATGTTCACCACCGCTCTGAGATCAGTTACGCCCAACCGACGCATAACCTCTTGAATCATGAAAGGTTGTGGTCTCCCCTGCTCCACTTCGTCGCTGGCGATGCTGGCCTGAATGGTTGTTTCGGTGGTTCCGAGGTAATGCTCGTTCAGGCCCTCTAACCACCCTAATCGACCCAAAATAATGTCGGTGACCTTGCGGTAGAAACCCGTGGTGAGGGCAATGCGAATGCCTTGTTCATGCAAAAATGCGAACGTTTCCAAGCACCCCTCGGTGGGGTTTACAGACTGGGTGCGGTAGTGTTCTTCCAGAATTTCGGTGAACTGCTGATACGACTTTTCTACGTAGCGGGTGGTGTCGGCGGTGGGATGAGCGAGTTGGTCGCGCCACAAAATGTCGAAAACCGTTCGTTTCGACATTCCCTGCATGGCCAAAACACGCTCTGCCGACACAGTAAGGCCAGTTTGGGTGGCAGCCTCAGCAAAGCAGGCTTCCACTTCGTGTTCGTCGGCAACGGTGGTTCCGGCCATGTCGAAAATAACTAATTGAATGGAGGGCATGATTGGGGTGAAGAGTTAAACGGTCAATGTTTTCGGTTCTGGGATGTCTCGTCCGGCAAATTGTCGGGCAAAAGCGCGGTAAGAAATAAGAATGAGCAAGGTATAAAAAACCGACAAACCGTAGGCCCCGTAGACGAAAAAGTCTAAGAAACTGTTGTTGG
>JAJAYX010000136.1 GCA_026785985.1 Rudanella sp.
CCCCCCGGGGGGCGGGCGGCTTGCGGTTGGGCCTGGCTTTCAGGCTCAATTCAAAGGCCCCTGCGTGATGGTGGCGCTGTTTCCGTTGCCAAACTGACTGAAATTCAGCACATTGCCGTCGCCGTTTTGGGTGAGCGTGAGCGAGTTGCCATCGCCCTGTTGCAGCATGAAATCCGAATCGATCCCCCTCAGAACGTTGCCGCTCCCGTTCTGGAGAATGGTTGCGGAGTTGTAAGACCCATCCTGGAAGAGTCGGCTGGCGTTGTTGTCGCCCGTTTGGGTGAGACTGACCTGGTTCATCCAACCCGACCCGGTCAGCGCGGCGTAGTTGGCTTCGCCGGTCTGGGTGATGCTGGAGTTGCTGTTGGAAATCGACCCGAAGTTATCATTACCAATCTGAGTAATCATACCCCATCGGCCCGAAACAGAGCCATAGTTGTCGTCTCCCTGCTGAGTGATACTAATTTGAGCTTCTCCGCCTAATGAGACGACACTTTGGTTATGATTACCCTGCTGGCTGATGTCAACCTGACCGCCAGAAAAATACGAAGAAACCGAGCTGGTATTGAAGTCGCCAAGCTGGGCAATGCGCACCTGATTGTTGTTACTGCCATATCTGAATGAGGTGTTGGCCCTGTTGTAATTGCCATCCTGCGTGATGTTGGTTTCATTGCCACGGCTGTAATAAAAAGAATAGGAGTCCGCGTAGTTG
This sequence comes from Rudanella sp., assembly GCA_026785985.1. Classification (GTDB taxonomy): domain Bacteria; phylum Bacteroidota; class Bacteroidia; order Cytophagales; family Spirosomataceae; genus Rudanella. Next base: position 713 of record JAJAYX010000136.1, read on the forward strand.
CCGTCACCCGTCTGAATGATGTCAACCTTGTTATGCTCTTGTTCTACGCTGAAAGACCGCTCACTGGCGTAGTTGTTGTTGCCCGTCTGAACGATGTACGATTGGTCAGCAGCGGAGGCGTAGTTGTTGTCGCCGGTTTGGAAAATCTCGGTGCTTCCGCCCGCATAGGCCCGGTTGATGTTGCCATTCTGACCTACCGTGGAACCTGACCCGACCCCGGCAGCGTTGCCATTGCCCGCCTGCGTGATAGCCGTGGCGGTTCCATCGCCATACGATAGCAGTCGTGCGGTATTGTCGTTGCCTCTGGTTACAATACTGGCGGACTGGTTGGTGCCCTGCTGGGTGAAGTAAACCGAATTGTTATCGCCCGCTACGGCAATACTACCGGTGTTGCCCGTGCCCTTTTGCGACACGGTGCTGGCCTGATTGCCATTACCACTCTGGCTGAACGACAAGGTGTTGGATTGGGCTTGGGCGGCATTAATGGTTACTACTGCCCAGATCGAGAGGATTAGCTTTTTCATGTTGGTAAAAAATTAAAGTGAGATAGAAAATAGAGTCGGGCGGTGTGCCCGGTACGTTTGTCTATCGCAGCAGGGCGGGGGAGGTTAACAGCGTATCAGGAAAAAATAAGCGGGCGTGCTTAAAAAGAAACCGGCGGGGAATTTCCCCGCCGGTTTGCGCGTAATCCGATTCGTTCCCATTTTCACTTTACTTCAACCAAAGCTGTCGGCGGGTATTTTCGTCTGAGCCGCCTCAACTTCCCAAACCAGGCATGACCAAGAACGCATAGTTTATACGTAGGGATTCCAATCAGCAGGTACACGGCGGTGGCTACGTTTCCTTCTTTCAGATTCCAAACGCTGCTGACCCAACTGGTTACGCCAATGCCCAGGAGGGCGGCAAAGACCGCAACAATATTATTACTCATCGGGCGGGGTAGTGTTTCAGGGTGATGGGGTTTCATGGTTGGCGATTGATACGAAAAGCCAGTTCCTAATCCTACTCAGGAACTGGCTTTTGGGCTTACTGCAAAGGTCCTTGCGTGATGGTGGCCGAGTTGCCATTGCCAAACTGACCGAACTGAAGCAGGTTGCCGTCGCTGGTTTGGGTGAGGGTGAGCGCGTTGCTGTCACCTCGTTGGATGGCTGGATTATATCTATATTCCAAATGCTCTACCCGGTTGTTGTTACCTTCCTGCCGGAGGGAGGCCGAATTGAACGAGCCTTGCTGAGAAAGTCGGGCATCGTTGGCATCGCCAAGTTGCGTGAGCATGGCCTGATTCCCATTTCCATACGACTGCTCTGCATAGCCCCGGTTTTGGTTTCCGGTCTGGGTAACCGAAACGGTATTGTCGTCGCCCCGGCCTGCCGAAGCACCACCCTGGTTGCCGTCGCCCGTTTGCGTGAGGCTGGCGGTGTTGTTACTGCCCTGGTAGGAATTGGCACCCCCGTAGTTGTTGTTGCCGGTCTGCAAGTGGCTGGCGGCGTTATCGTTTCCACTGGCGTGAACAAGGCTTTCGTTGCCATTACCCGTCTGAATGAGGCTTGCTGCACTGTTATCGCCGCTGGTGGAGATATGCCCCAGGTTGGAATTCCCTTCCTGGAGAACATTGGCGGTCTGAAACGAACCCCATCCTTGCTTCACACCGACGGCGTTGTTGTCGCCCAATTGGGTAATAAACACCTGACTCTGATCCGCCTGGATTTGATACGAGTAGAGATCCCAGTCCCCCATTTTGAAGCCACTGCCCACCTGGTTACCGTCGCCGGTCTGGATAAGGGTAGCGGTACTATTGACACTTCCGAAGGAAAGCAATTGACCTCGGTTGCCTTCGCCCGTTTGGGTCAGGCTGAGTGCATTGTAGTTACTGCCGTAGTTGGCCCCCACTCGGCCAGAGTTGTTGTTCCCTTCCTGAACGATGCTGAGGACGTTACTACTGGCCTGGTAGGAAGTAGAAAATGCATAGTTGGATTCGCCGTTTTGCGTAATTGTAGCCTGGTTGTCGCTACCGTAGTAGGCAATGGCGTTGCTTGTGTTGGCATTTCCTCGCTGGGTGATGGTGGCCCGTTCATTGGTGCCCCGTTGGTCAAGGCCCGATCGGTTGTTGTCACCGACTACGGCAATGGAGCCGGTATTACCCGTGCCTTTCTGCGACACGAAACCGGCCTGGTTGCCGTTGCCACTCTGGCTGAAGGACAACGAGTTGTTTTGGGCTTGAGCGGCATTAGCCGCCGCCACGACCAGAATGGAGATGAGAAGCTTTTTCATGTTCGTAAAATTTAAAGTGCGATTGAAAATAGAGTCGGGCGGTGTGCCCGGTACGTTTGTCTATAGCGGTAAGGTGGGCAGGTTAACAGCACGGGTAGAATTTTTTCACTCCGTCGAGCAGCGGTTCGCGTTAAATTCTCAAGTTTTCCGATCGCCCTGCGACC
>JAJAYX010000137.1 GCA_026785985.1 Rudanella sp.
GCGTGAAATCGCCCAAAGACAAGGGCGAAAGCCAGCCAATTCCCCCCGAACTGAACTGGAAATTGTGGCTTGGCACAGCTCCCTTCCGCAACTATCACGAGGCTTATCATCCTTTCCGGTGGCGGGGCTACTGGGATTTTGGCACGGGTGCATTAGGCGATATGGGCTGCCACTTTATGGATGTTCCCTTTCGTGCCTTAAAACTCAAATACCCAACCTCGGTCGAGTGCAGCGTGGGTACAGTTTACGCTGATTTTTTTCAGGAAGCGTTTTTCGACGACGTGTGTCCCCCTTCGTCAGCCATTCACCTAACCTTCCCCTCCGACGACCGTAAGGTAAAAGAGATCAAGTTTTCGTGGTACGATGGAGGAATCCGGCCACAGATACCCGACGGTGTTCCCTACGAGGTGATGTTTGCCAATATTGATGGCGGCATGATCTTCCACGGCTCGAAGGGAATGCTCACGGCGGGCTTGTTCGGCGATAATCCGCGCCTGTTTCCGGTTGAGAAGTTCGAGGGAAAAACATTGCCTGCGCCCGAAAAACCACTCGTGGAAGGAAAAACTGAGGGTCATCAGCAACAGTGGGTGAAAGCATGCAAGCAAGGCTACGGTGCCTACACATCCTCGTCTTTTGCCGAATCAGGGCCGCTGACAGAGACGGTTTTGATGGGTAACTTAGCCACCCGGAGTTTTATGTACCGCGAAAACGGAAAATTCCCCGGCCGCAAAAAACTTCTTTGGGACGGGGAAAATCAAAAAATCACCAACTTCGACTACGCCAACCAATTCGTGAAGCGCGAGTATCAGGGAGGGTATTCTCTATAAATGGATCATGGTTAATGAATGATGGACAATGATAAATCGATATTCACCATTGTCCATCATTCATTTTCACCGCTTTGTTACATCGCTTTCGGGATCAACGGTCCGGTTGTAGCCAGGGTTTGTATTAATCATATTTTCGGCATCAACGTCGGCATCGGGGCGTTTCATTGACTCATTATTGTTCCAGCTACGATCATCACGCAGGCGGTTTGTTTCGTCAAGCGACCTATCGAAAATGCGGCTTCGATTCCGATTGCCGCGATCACCCATGTTCTGCCCCATATCTTGCTGATTCGTGCCGGTCGAAGAATTCCAGTCGGTGCCACTGGGCGCGTTCATGGATGAGTTGCGGCTTGTCGAGTCGGTGTCGCCATAATTGGTTGAATCCGAAGTCACATGGGGCGTATCACCATAAATCGGATTGAGCGGATCAGCCGACACGCCAGTCGTCAGGCCACTCCGATACTGTTCGGCCCGTTCGTTTACGTCGATGGCCCCGGCATCGTCCAGAATATCGGCGGCCCGTTCTGCTTCGTCTTCGCTTTGCGCATGAACCGTCAGGATGGAGTGACGCTCTCCAACCGTTGAATACCGATTCCGGTCGTCGTCATCGTCACTGAACAACGACGCGAAAAAGCCCATGATACCACCTTTCTTTTCGTGGTTGTGGTCAGCATCGGTTCGATAATCCGCCGAAGAAACACTGGCCGTAGCGTCCGATGGGGTTTGAGTTGACAGGTCGATGTTGTTACGCGAAAAACCGGCTTCCATCAGTTCCTGCATTGCTGTTTGTGCTTCTGAGGCATCATCGAAGATACCAATAACGGTCTGTGTCATGTGGTTTGTTGTTAACGTTGTTTTAGAATAGCTGCCTATAATCTATCTGTCTATAGGCTTACTCATGAAACGGAGCATGGCAAGGCTTGTTCAGAAATAATAAGTTAAACAGATTAAAATTATCTGGGTACAAATTAGACTTACCGGAGAAAACAAGCCTTTACAGATCAGTAAGCCTCGAAGCCGTTGCCTAAGCAATCACATAGCTATATAGTACTATTCCAACAAAGCCCTATTTTTGTAGCGTGCAATCACAACCTACTTTGGATAGTTCAACGATAACCCCACCCGATACCATTCATATTGTTATCCCGCTTTTCAACGATTGGGAAGCACTTGGCCTGTTACTCGAACGTATTCGGGCCGTGGTCGAGCCATCGGTATTAAATCGGCTATCATTCCTGATTGTAGACGATTGTTCGGCCCAGGATTATCAGACATTACCCACGGACGTGGGGCGCTCGCTGTCGATTTTGCGGCTCTACCGGAACGTCGGTCACCAAAAGGCTATTGCCCTTGGTCTGTCATACCTGGCCGATCAGCCAACCCCCTACCCTACCATCGTGATGGATTCCGATGGCGAAGACCAACCCGAAGACATTCAGAAGCTGGTGCAGGCCTCGGTCGAAAAACCCGGTCATGTGGTGTTTGCCCAACGAACCAAACGGCGTGAAAAACTCCTGTTCCGGGTGTTCTATAAGTTATACAAAGGTGTATTTCGGCTGCTCACGGGCAAGGTCATCACGTTTGGCAATTTTAGCCTGGTGCCACCCAACCTGCTACGAAAGCTGGTACACGTGTCCGAAATCTGGAATAATTATCCGGGGGGGGTTATCCGGTCGCGCCTGCCCTACACCGCCATCCCGCTCGAACGGGGCAGTCGGCTGGCGGGCGAATCGAAAATGAATTTTGTATCGCTCATTCTGCATGGTCTGAGCACCGTTTCTGTATTAATGGATACCACTGCCGTCCGAATTGCATTGTTTTGCGTAATGGCAGCATTAGCCTCCGTGGTTGGCATCGGCATTGTGGTGATATTGCGTTTTTTTACCGATCTTGGCCCTAAACCCGGTGTGCCAAGTTGGGGGAGTTATTTGGTTATTTGGTTTTTGGTGGTGATTATGCAGGCATTCCTGATTTCACTGCTTCTTGTGTTCATCGTATTAACTTATCGCACACAACCTCAATTCATCCCGGCTATCGAATACCAAAATTTCGTGGAACGCCGGGAGGTAATTTATTAATGATTTCATTCGATACAACCTCTTTAATCAAAGCTATCATTGCACTGATTCTTTCCGTGACGGTGATGCTGGTTTGGGGGCAACAACGGCGGCTTCTGCCCGTGCTGAATGCCAACGAACGAGCGACCCGATGGCTGGCTTTTCTGGCACTTCGCCTGATGCCGTTTGCCATTATCTACCTGATTCTCGATCAAGCCCCCCGCTCCGATGTGCAGTTTTTTTATGAACGGGCCGTGCCGGCCTTGCAGGGCAAACTTGTCTATCGGGATTTTTTGTCCTATCATGCTCCCCTGTTCACCTATATCACGGTCTTACCGCTGTTTATCTGGAATAACGCCAGAGTCATTATCCTGATGATGGCCGTTATCGAGTTTGTCATTGCCAATGCCACCTTTCGTTTTGTGCAGGCCAATACGCCCGATGCCCTGCTGCGCTTTGTTATCTATTATTTGATGCCCCTGCCGTTTGTGGCTATGGTGTTGAGCAGCGAAGAAGATGTGTGGATGTGGGGCTTTGGGTTGATTACCCTGGCCTTACCCACCAGCCTCAACGACCGGCGTTTTGCTTTTCTGACCGGCCTGATTTGGGGCGTGGGTATGCTCACCATCAAGTTCATGCTGATTGTGTTGCTGATTCCCCTTTTCTTTCTGATTCGCGAACGGTTCTATTATTTGCTGGGCCTGCTGGTGATCGGGATTCCAACCCTGTTGATTCTGTATGGCCTGATGGGAACCGCTTTTCTGATGCCCATTCAACACACGTCTAATGCAATGGCTCCGAATTTAGTCAGCGTTTTGCGGCCAATTCTGGGCAGTTTGTTTGGGCAGGTATCCCTCACCAGTTTAAACTGGGTGGGACTAGTGAGCACCATCGGCATCGGGTCGTTAGTAGCCTGGAAATTTCGTAGTTTGGGCTATCGGCAGGCATTTCCACTGGTGTTTTGTTTTGTGTTTGGGTTGTTCATGGTGTTGTTGCCCAGTGCGCCGGGCTATTATCTTTTTACGCAGGAAATAGTCCTTGTATTTGTGGTTCTGGCCAACGCCCGAACCCATTGGTGGCGGTTTTCGGTCTTGAATTTCCTGCTGGTTATTCAACCCATTCTGATGATCGTTTATGCCAATAATGTTCTTTATACTAACTTATCGATGCTGGTCAATCCCATTTATGGACTTGATTACGTTGTTCAGATTATCGAATTAGCCTTATTGATTTGGTTAGTGATGCTCACGTATAAAAAATTAAAAGTGGTTGGTGAGTAGTTACTGGTAGCTGGATGTGGTTCCCCGCCGGAACTAACATATGGTCAAACCCACGTTAGCCAGCCACCACTCACTAACCACTAACCACGCGCTAGTTATGGTCATAGTCCTTATAAAAACAGCCGTTTCCGTTGGGTTGTGTGTGTGGTTGGCGGTGTTGCTTTGGAAACGGTTACCGATTACCAATTATCTCCAACAGCACAACAGGAAACCCTGGATTGCCCTATTTTATGTTGTTCTCCGGTTGTTCCCGGTAATACTGATCTATTTTGTGCTGGGCTATAAACCCACCTCCGACGTAGAATACTATTACTACCCTATCGCCAACTCTGCCCGGCAATGGGATATTCCCTATCGTGATGTATATAGTCCCTATAGCCCATTTTTTGGCTATTTGCTGTCGCTGCCCTTACACATCTGGAACGATATGCGGGCCATTGTCATCGCCATGACAGGCATCGAATGGCTGGCGGTTTATATCACCTACCAAATTTATCGGGGTACCGAAAACGTGGGCCAACGTCTGTTTCGGGTGCTTTTTTATTTCAGTTTGCCCGTTCCGTTTGTTATGTGCGTCTTTAGCGGGCAGGAAGACGTGGTCGTGTGGATCTTCGCACTTTGGGCTGTCTGGGTCTGGCAGCAGCAAAAAAGCCCACTTTGGGGGGGCGTATTGCTGGCATTGGGCCTGCTCTCCACCAAAGCGGTATTTGTGTTCCTGATTATTCCGATTTTTCTGATGACCCCACACAAACAAAAAATCGCACTCGTGGCCGGCATGGCCCTGTTGGGGTTGCCCGTGCTGGCATTTTTGTACTGGAAAACGGGCCTGCTTTTTATCGAACAACAGATTAACGAGGGCGATTATCTGAAAGCCCCCAACTGGCGTTCGCTACTGAACCCGATTATTGGCGGGCTGATTCCTGCCACTGGTGGTATTATGAAATGGGTTACGCTGATCGTCACCGTCATTATTATTGGCATGACGGGCCTCCGTTCCTACGGCAAACGATTCGTGGATACACTTCCCTTAATTTTTATCATTGCGTTTGGGAGTATGACCGTGCTGCAACAGAACGCTGTGAGCAACTACGCTTATTTGTTCATGCTGCCGCTGGTGTTTACGCTTACGGACTTCAAAAACCGAACGACCACCCTACTGCTTATTGTGTTCAACGTGTTGGCGGCCATCCATCCGTCGTTCTGGTGGCGTATCGGGCAACCCTATTACAAGGGGTTCAGCATGTTCAGTCGGTTCGACTATGGGCTGGAGTATGGCATGGAAATCGTCCTTATTGCCGGATTTATTTATTACACGTTACAGGGATCAAAGACGATCGGTGGAATTCCGTTATCGGCAGAGGGTAGTCCGACGGGTCGGCCCATGCGAAATCGTTCGTTCAAAAGTCGTTCCTTTGGGATTAATTAAGCGGCAATTAATGACCATCAATGAATGTCCCTCAAGTTTCCATCGTAGTTCCTTTATTTAATGAACATGAGTCGTTCGGGCTATTAACCGAACGACCGAACGCCCTTATGGACTCGCTTACCTATGCGGTTGAGGTGGTGCTGGTGGACGATGGAAGCCGCGATAACACAGCCGACCTCATCCGGCTGACGGCCCTTACTGATTTTCGCTATCATGGGGTGTTGCTGGCGCGCAATTTCGGCCATCAACTAGCGGTTACCGCAGGAATGGCGGCAGCAACCGGCACCGAAGCCATCCTGATTATCGACGGAGATTTGCAGGACCCGCCCGAACTACTATCCGAATTTTATACGCACATTCAAAACGGTTACGACGTAGTCTATGCCGTTCGGCAGAAACGCAAGGAGGGTTTTCTGAAACGATTGGCCTACGCAACCTTCTACCGGATTCTTAAGCGGATTTCTTATGTAGAGATCCCTCTTGACAGCGGAGATTTCTCGATGGTGAGCCGCCGGGTGGTCAACATCATGAACCAAATGCCCGAAGAAAGCCGGTTTCTGCGCGGAATGCGGTCCTGGGTTGGCTTCAAACAAATTGGCGTTGACTACGAACGGAGCGAACGGGTAGCTGGTGTTCCCAAATATTCGTTTAAAATGCTCCGTCAACTGGCCTATAATGGAATTTTCAACTTCAGCGAATTTCCGATTAAGTTCATCATTCGAACGGGAGGCCTCACCATTGGAACTGCCCTGATTTACCTGGCGCAGACATTGTTCAAAAAATATGTATTCGGAACGGTGCCGGAGGGGTTCACAGCCCTGTTGTTTGTCATAATTCTGTTTAGTGGTCTGCAGTTAATTGCTCTTGGAATTATTGGTGAGTATGTGTTGCGGGTGTTTTTCCAGGTAAAGGGCCGCCCGCTGTTTGTGGTCAGCGAAGAAATTATAGGTGGTGTCAGGTCACCATGGCGCACCACCCCCGACCTGCCGGAGACCCGCCGACAGGCCAACGAATAAACCATGCTTTTCAACTCTCTCCAATTCCTGCTCTTTTTCGTCGTTGTCACGATCCTGTACTTCAGCCTGCAATTTCGGCTGAGGTGGGCGTTGCTGTTGGCTGCCAGTTGTTATTTCTACATGGTGTTTCAGCCAGCGTATATCCTGATTCTGTTCCTCACCATTGTAATTGATTACATTGCCGGCATCTGGATCGAACGCACTGCGTCGCCGAATCCCCGAAAATGGCTCCTGATTCTGTCGCTGATCTCGAACATCGGTATCCTGGCGTTTTTCAAGTATCTCGGTTTCTTCACCGAAAACATTGCCCTTCTGTTCGATGCGCTCCATCTGCCCAATCTCGCCGATGCTGTTACCAACGGCACCAACCGGATTTTTGTGGGCGTGGTGAAACTGTTTGGTCAAAGCGGAATCGACTCTTTCAAAGACAACATGAATATTTTGCCCATTGGTCTGTCGTTCCACACGTTTCAGGCCATGAGCTACACTATTGAGGTGTATCGGGGCAACCAGAAAGCCGAGCGGCATTTCGGCATCTACGCGCTCTATGTGATGTTTTACCCTCAATTGGTGGCCGGACCGATTGAGCGACCACAAAACGTGCTGCATCAGTTTCACACGCCCCACACCGTCAATTTTGAGGAAGTAAAAGCGGGCCTGATGCAAATGGCCTTTGGGTTTTTCAAGAAATGCGTCATCGCCGACCGGCTCGTGCTGTTCCTCGATCCGGCATTCGACAACCCCGAAGGTCACAACGGCCTGTCGTTGCTGATGGCCACGTTTTTCTTTACCATCCAGATCTACTGCGATTTCTCGGCCTACTCCGACATTGCCATTGGAGCTGCCCGCGTAATGGGTTTCAGGCTGATGGACAATTTCCGAACGCCCTATTTTGCCCATTCCATTTCGGAGTTCTGGCGACGCTGGCACATCTCGCTTTCAAGCTGGTTCCGCGATTATCTCTACATTCCGCTGGGGGGTAATCGCAAGGGGGAAGCCCGCACCTATTTCAACCGATTTGTGGTGTTTTTGTGCAGCGGTCTCTGGCACGGAGCCAACTGGACCTATGTGATCTGGGGGGGGCTGCATGGCCTGTATATTGTGCTGGATATTGCCAAAGATAAATACTTCCCGGTCGGCAGTGGGCAGCGACGGTCCGACGTTTCGGCCGCCAATACGAACCCTCCGGTAGCCCAACAAAAGGCAATTGTGACTTTGCCTCGCCGAGTTATGGGCATCCTTTTCACCTTCGTTTTAGTGATGCTGACCTGGGTATTTTTTCGGGCTGTTTCGGTGGGCGATGCCTTCCTGATTCTGGGTCGCATTTTCACCCTCTCCCCCACCGACCCACTGCAATCCTCCCTGAACCGCACCGAACTCTGGTTCAGTTTCGGTCTGATTGTATTCCTGTTTCTGAAAGAATATTTCTATTTCGTAATCCCTACGCGCAACACCACCCGGTTTGGGATGCTTTTCGTCATAATCGCATTTCTGACGTACTTTTTTGGGGTATTTACGTCGAATCAGTTTATCTATTTTCAGTTTTAAAGACTGCTTTTTCAACAGCGATATTTTTTTAGAATGCCACTAAACCCGGCGAAGGTCTACTCTCCAGGCCGCTTCACAGTGGCTTTCTTTCTACACTGTTGTGACTTTGTTTCCACAATAGAAATAGCACAAAAAAGGCCGGCTCGCAATGCAAACCGGCCTTTGAAAACCACCATTTTAAAAGGTATTAATCGTCTTTACCGTCGGGGTCTACTTTGTCTTCGGCCTTGTTGAACGCATTGCCAATGTTGCGTCCGGCCTTCTTAAACCCTGTTTTAATGTCCTGCCAGGCAGCCGACGTAGCGTTCTGCGCCTTGTCGATATCGTTGCCTAATTCCTTACGATCCTGCTCCAGTTCAGCTAATTGATCGCGAGATGCAGCCTTCACTTTAGCACCCTGTGCTTTGATGTCAGCCCGAACTTTATCCATCCGAACGTCCAATTTAGCCTGTTCTTCTTTGAGATTGGCCACTGCCTGGTCGCGTTCGCGACGGAAATCGGAAGCCGCTTCGTCGGCATTTGCTTCTGCTTTATCCCCAGCGTCTTTCATATCCTGACGGGCTTCGGCGGTGGCATCCTTAGCATCGGCATTCATCGCGTCGCCCGTGCGCTCCACGGCATCTTCGGTGCGCGACTCATTCTTGTTGTCTGAATTGCAAGCCTGTACCAATGCCAACGACATTACCAGCATCGTAACGCCAGCTACCGTTTTAATCGACTTCATAACAAGGGTCATTCGTTTCATTGTGTTGTGTAGTTTGATATTACACTACGAGTTTGCAAAACGAATGCCATCATTTCCACTTTACCGCGCAACCAATGGGGCGGGTGGTGTTGGTCTGAATTGCCCGGCCTGTAGTCAGGCTCACAAGCGCATCGTCAAGGTAATGTTTCTGTACCCCGGCGGCATCCTGCGGATTGTCGTCGATGGCACCCATGTATTGCACCACAAACTTCCCTCCCGTGCGAACCAAAACGAATGCCTGCGGGGTGCGGCTTGCCCCAAAGGCACGCGCCACCGACTGACTTTCGTCAATCGTATAAGGAAACGTGAAACCGCGCTCCCGCGAGCGGCTCTGCACCACTTCATAGGCATCTTCGGGGTAGATGGTCACATCGGAAGCCTGCACGGCCAACACGGGGTAGCCCTGAGCAGCGAATTTGTTATGAATCGCCATCAGGCGGTCTTCGTAGGCTTTCGAGAACGGGCAGTGATTGGCCATGAACACCACGACCACGCCTTTCTGACTGGCATAGTTGGCTAAGTTCACAAACTGATTGTCGATCTTCCGAACCTGGAATTCGACAACGGCATCACCAACGGCATAGCCTTTGGCAACAGGGGTCTGAGCCTGAACCGCAAAGGCGGCAACGAACGCGAAGGCAAAAAAGGCCAGGCCTGTAAGTTTTTTCATGATTGGGGGTACGCTGTTTTACAGCTTAGATAACGCTCAACCCCGGAAGATTAATTCATCTATCCCGGAATTGCACCGTTGCTACGAATGGGCGAAGCGCAAAGAGGTTGTAATTTGCGCACAGAAACTAAACCAGCAAACCAATTCGCATGAAAGCCATACGCTTAACCGAACTTCATCAACCCGTTGCCTTTACCGAGGCTCCCGACCCCATTGCCGGGCCGGGCGAAGTACTAATAAAACTGAAAGCTGCCGCCCTGAACCACCGCGATGTGTTTGTTCAGAAAGGCCTTTATCCCGGTACGGCGGTTCCGGTTATTCCCGGCTCCGATGGGGCGGGCGTTGTCGAAGCCGTTGGTGAATCAACTGATTCACAATTGATTGAACAGGAAGTAATCATCAACCCTGGCCTGAATTGGGGCGACAATCCTCGTTTCTACAGTGCGACGTTCAAGATTTTGGGTATGCCCGACAATGGCACCTTTGCCGAATATATTGCAATTCCGGCCAGGAACGTTTATTCAAAACCAGCTCACTTATCGTTTCACGAAGCGGCTGCTCTGCCCTTAGTTGGCCTCACGGCCTGGCGTGCCCTCATGACGCGGGCGGGCCTGAAATCGGACGATAAAGTTCTCATTACGGGCATTGGGGGGGGCGCAGCTCTATTGGCCATGCAATTGGCCGTGGCTGCCGGGGCCGAAGTATGGGTAACGTCGGGTTCCGACGAAAAAATTGAGCGAGCCAAAGCATTGGGGGCTGCCGGAGGGGCAAACTACAACGACCCCGATTGGCACAAGAACCTGATGAAAGAAACAGGGGGTGGTAAAATCGGCTATTTCGACGTGACCATCGACAGCGCGTCGGGCCCTGACTTTGCCAAACTCATGGACACGGCCGCGCCGGGCGGTCGCATTGCAGTGTTTGGCGGCACCACCGGAAACATCACCAATGTGGTCCCATCGAAAGTGTTTTTTAAACAGTTAAACATCTTTGGAACCACCATGGGCAGCGACGCTGAGTTTGCCGATATGGTTGCTTTTGTTAGTCAGCACCAGATAAAACCCGTTGTGGATGAGGTATTTGCTTTAGCGGATGCCGAGCAGGCCCTACGCAAAATGGATGCGGGAAAACAATTTGGGAAAATTGTTTTGGCCATTCAATAGGAATTATTCAGCGTTATAGTAAGAGTTGTACACATAAACCCGACTTATCCACAAGACCACTGTGGATAAGTCGGGTTTACGTGTACAACTCTTAGCAGGACAACTTTACTGTTTACTGATTGGCACAACTGCTTCAGTCTCATCCCAGAACAAAACGAGATTGGTTCCCAAACTATCAGGGGCAAACGTCATCGTGAATTGTTCCGCCATCGGCGCGTGCTTCCTCGACACAATAGGAACGCGCAGGGCATCCTGTTTTTCGTCATAGTTAGTACCCCACTGCCCCGTCTCTTTATTAAGGATAGCCGTCCAGCCAGTTTCACCGGGAATTGTCCAGAGGGAGTAGTCGCCTTTGGGAAGTGGTTTTCCGGCCACCTTCACGTCCTGCCCGAAACTAATGATGGTTGCCTCATTGGCTCCGGTCCGCCAAACTTTGCCAAATGGTTCAAGACCACCGAAGATAACCCGTCCTTTTTTGTACGGCTGGCAATAGGTGACCTTCACATTCAGCCCATTGTGGGTATTCTCAACCACGGCCTGCGGGCTTTTCGATTTGGTGAAGGTGCGGAGACCTAAAAAGGCTACCAGCAACACAGCGACCACAACAGCCACAATTTTGAGTACTTTTTTCATTACACGGAATGGTTTTGGTTTATGGTCAGCAAGTTAGAGAGATTCTCTCAATCCTTTTCCTTCTTCAGTTTGTCCCGCAATTGAAATAACTCATCACGCAGCCGGGCGGCTTCCACGAAGTCGAGTTCTTTGGCGGCCTTTTCCATGCGGTTTTGCGTTTCGCGAACCATTTTTTCCAGGTCGCCTTTGCCCATATACTGCACAATGGGGTCGGCAGCAATCCGAATTTGGTCGGGTTCCACATAGAACTGTTTAGGGCGGGAATCAGCAATTGTAGTTTGCCCCATAATGGCCTCCCGCGACTTGAATACGGTTGTGGGCGTGATGCCGTGATTTAGGTTATATTCCTTTTGCACGGCCCGTCGGCGGTCAGTTTCGTCAATTGCCTTAGCCATCGACCCCGTAATGGTGTCAGCATACATCAGCACTTTGCCATTTGAATTTCGGGCGGCCCGGCCAATGGTCTGAATCAGCGAGCGGATGTCGCGCAGAAACCCCTCCTTATCGGCATCCATAATGGCCACCAGCGAGACTTCGGGTAAGTCGAGACCTTCGCGGAGCAGGTTCACGCCTACCAACACATCGAACGCGCCCAACCGGAGGTCACGCAGAATTTCGACCCGCTCCAGGGTTTTCACTTCGGAGTGGATGTAGCGTGTTTTGATGCCTACCCGGTCGAGGTATTTGCTCAGTTCCTCGGCCATCCGTTTGGTCAGGGTAGTCACCAGAACCCGCTCCTTCTGCTTGATTCGGATGTCGATTTCTTCCAGCAGATCGTCAATTTGGTTCAGGCTGGAGCGCACCTCGATTTCGGGGTCGAGCAGGCCCGTTGGCCGGATAAGTTGCTCCACCACCACGCCCTCACTTTTGCGGAGTTCGTAGTCCGACGGGGTCGCCGAGACATAAATGGTTTGTCCGGCCAGATCTTCAAACTCCTGGAATGTGAGCGGGCGGTTGTCCATTGCTGACGGGAGCCGAAAACCATAGTCAACGAGGGCGGTTTTTCGGGAGCGGTCGCCCCCCCACATCGCCCGGATTTGGGGCAGGGTCGCGTGGCTTTCGTCCACCACCAGCAGGTAATCATCCGGGAAATAGTCGAGCAGACAGAAGGGTCGCTGACCGGGCAGACGCTGATCAAAATAGCGCGAATAGTTCTCAATACCAGAACAATAGCCCAGTTCGCGCATCATTTCCAGGTCGAACTCGGTGCGCTCTTTAATGCGTTCGGCTTCCTGTTCCCGAGACTCGCCTTCGAAATAGCGAATCTGAGCTACGAGGTCGTCCTGAATTTCGTGGATGGCCCGGTTAAGAGTGTCTTTTCCCGTTACGAAGAGGTTGGCGGGGAAAACCGTCACCAGGCGTTCGTCGGATATTTTTTTGCCTGTTCCAGGATCAATTCGCTGAATGGTTTCGATTTCGTCACCAAAGAAAATAACGCGATAAGCAAAGTCGGCGTAGGCTACATATACATCGACGGTATCGCCTTTCACCCGAAAAGTGCCCCGCTGAAACTCGCCCTCGGTGCGGCTATAGAGGATGCTGACCAATTTGTGCAGAAACTGGTTCCGGCTCATGGTCTCGCCCAC
>JAJAYX010000138.1 GCA_026785985.1 Rudanella sp.
AGTCAGGGTTGCCCGGCTGTTTCCAATGCCGAGAGCAAGCCCATTATCCAGGCCATCAAAGGCGGCTCCTGCCTGTTCATTTACTCTCCTGACCCAACGTATCTAACGAAATCAGCGTTTTTGGGTTGATGGAACAGGAATGCGGATGCTTCGCAACGCGCTCATCCGCATTCCTCTCTTTTACCGTGCTGCCAAACGGCTCTCTAATCTATATACATCTTTGTAGAACACCAACTTACCACTGGCATCCACGTCGGCAGTATGGTAGGTCACGAATACAGGGTATGGCTTGGGCAGTTTGAACGTTTGGGGTTTCTGATCGACCAAACAGCGGTCGTAAAATCCCTGATCGAATTTGGGCATCCCTAACACGTAGTTGGCAAACTCAACGGGTTTTTCGAGCCGCACACACCCATGACTGCGCCACCGGTCTTTTGTGACACCGAATAATTCGCGGGCGTTAGTGTCATGAAAATAGATGGCTTCGGGACCGTTTAACACAAACTTAATCAACCCCAGCGAGTTGTGGCAGCCCGATGTTTGCCGGAACCGATAGGGGAAATTATCTGCTGAAAAACTGGCCCAATCGAGCGTTGCAGGGTCAACAGGTTTGTTCTTAGCATCGAGTACCTCCATATTTTGGCTGTCCAAAAAACTCGGATTGGCCTGTACTTTGGGCAACAATTCCTTCACGACAATACACTCCGGCACGTTCCAGTACGGATACGCCGTAATGTCGGTAAGAAAGCAATTAAAGCGGGGTGTTTGTTTGTCAGCTTTACCTACGATAACGTCCATCGGCATGGCCCGCCCCCCCTTTTGGTCGAACACGGTTAGTCGGGCCGCCGGAATATTCACAACAACAAATTTGTCGAAGTCGAAACGGTTCAGGTAGCGGTAAAAATTGAGCGACTCGCGAATAGCCTTGAGTTGGGTAGGCGTGGCTGTTTGGCGCACCAGATCGTATTGCTGCACCAACGCTTTGTAGGGAGCAAATGTACCCGCGTCGGCTTTCAGGGCGGTCGCTATCGAATCCTTCCGCATGATGTTGCTGACCCATGCCGTGTCAACCTCCTCTTTCAATCCACTGAATGACTGATCGGCCGGTTTGTGACCATAGCGCAATTCAACCAGAAGTTTTTGCAATTGCGCTTGGGCAGCGGTCTCACTTTCGGGCGACTTTGTGGCGCTGACCGGCAGCACATACCGGGCGGTGTCGATGCCCAGCGAGTCGGCATACCGGCGGGCTTCGTGGAGCTTTTGCGCCATACTGATTGGCTCCGGGGCTTTATTGGTAAATTTATAAACCAGAAAAACCGTCAGAGCAACCAAGATTACCCCACCGGCGATTAAGAGTCCATTTCGTTGAGTCGTTTCCATATACACGGCCCGCGTAGGGTTGAATGGTAATGTATATGTAACGAACGAAAGGCAGTAGGGTTGCGAAAAGTGAGGGCGTGGTTCCGACTAAATCACTATGTCTGGTAGCTTAACTCGGCAAAAGGTCCTCAATAATTAAAATTCCAGCTAACAGAAGGAATAATGGAGCCGAAAACCGACAGCTGATAACTCCGGGTTGTGATGTTAAGCCGTTGAAAATAAACAGAATACGCATTGCGTCGGGCATATACATTATAGAACGAAATCGACCAGTTGGCATATCGGCGTTGCCCCGGCTCCCGGCGACCGTCTTTGGTGAACGACACATCCAGTCGGTGGTAGTCGGGCAAGCGGTCGGCGTTGCGCTGTGAAAAATCGAACACGGCCACCCCGTTGAGCCGATAGGTGCCGTCGGGGTAGGTGGTGGGGCGGCCGCTGGTATAGACGAAATTGGTGCCGAACGTCCAGCCGCGTTTCCATTTCCACTGGCTCGAAATGCTCAGGTTATGGGGTCGATCGAAGGTGGTGGGGTATTCGTTGCCCCGATTGATCTGGTCGAGGGTATATGTTGTGTTGACTCGCGCCAGTGTGCGGGAGTAGGTATAGGCCAGCAAACCCGTGATCAATCCTTTGGTTTTCTGCACGCTCACTTCCAGTCCGTAGGCCCGCCCCGAAGCCCGCAGCAAATCGGCGTCGAGCGTTGGGTTGAGGAGCAGTGTGGCCCCGTTGCGATACTCCACAAGGTTGGTCAGGCGTTTCTGATACAGCTCAACTGAGACTTCGTACTGGTTGTTTTTAAGGTTCTGAAACACGCCCACGGCCGTCTGATCGCCTACTTGGGGGGGCACATTCGGGTTCGATAATTTCCAGAAATCGGCGGGCGAAATAGATGTTGTGTTGGAAATAAGCTGCAAAAACTGCCGGGTGCGGTTATAACTCATTTTCAGTGCGGTGTTTGGTGCCAATTTTACCCGCAAAATCAGGCGGGGTTCGGGGCCACCGTAACGGGCCAACGCTTGCCCGGCTCCAAACCGCAGCGTGTCGGTGATGCTTTGCGGGGTGCGGGCTTGCCCGTCGGCGTATTGATAGGACACGCCCGGCCCCCGATTGGTAAATGCTACCCACCGAACGCCCGCCTGCACGGTTAGCCAGGGTACGGGAGTCCATTCGTCCGACAAATATCCGGCCCATTCAATGGCTTGTTCGGTGGGCAGGGTTTGGGGGTTAATGTTCGTATCCGATCCCGTTGGCCGGATGGCTCCCGGCCCCAGTCGATAGCGCGTAAAGCCACCGCCCCATTCCAGCCGGTGCCGTTTGGGTGTCCAGATCCAGTCGGCCCGCACGTCCTGCTGCCGTACATCGGACTGAAACCGATAGGTATTTTGCGGGGTCAGACCATCCAGAAAAAACCGGTAATCGCTGTGAGTAGCCGTTACGTTCAGGTTCAGTTTATCGCTCAATCGCTGACTCCAGCGCAGGGTTGCCAGCGTACTTTGCCAGCCAAACAGCGTATCCTGCGGAAACTTGAAATTGTCGTAGGCGTGGTAGGCCGTGAGCGAAAGCTGACTGCCAGCGCCCAATCGGTAGGTCAGCCGACCATTGAGGTCATAAAAAAACGCCCGGTTTTTGCGGGTTGGCTCCGGGAATTGCCGTAACAAAATGTTCGGGTAGGCAATACGTCCGCCCGCCACAAACGTCAGTTTTCGGTTGCGGGTAAGCGGCCCGTTGGCCAGTAAGCGGCTGGTAAGCAGGCCGATGCCCCCCGTGATTTCCACCCGTACGGTGTTGCCGGGTTTGGTGTTGAGCAGCAACAGCGACGACAGCCGACCGCCATAATTAGCCGGAATGCCGCCTTTGTAAAGCGTTACGTCCTGAATGGCATCGGCACTGAGATTGCTCAACAAACCCAGCAAATGGCTGGTGTTGAAAATGGGCGCCCCATCGAGCAGCACTAAGTTTTGGTCGGCGGCTCCCCCGCGCACGTTAAACCCGGCGGCTCCCTCGCCCGCCGACGTGATGCCGGGTTGCAGCAAGAGGGCCTTCAACACATCGACCTCGCCAAACACAACCGGAATGTTTTTAAGCGTTTTCATGTCTAACCGCACCACACTCATCTGAGCCGCCGACACGTTGGCATCGGGGGCGCGGCCCGTGATGGTCACTTCGTCGATTTGCCGGATGTCGGTTTTCAGGTCAACGTTTTCGACGGTATCGTCCCGCTCGATACTCACCTCCCGAACGCGGGGATTGTAGCCGATAGAGGTGTAGCCGATGCTGAAAATACCGGCAGGCATCAGGAGTTTATACCGACCCAGCGTATCGGTGCGGGTGCCCAACCGGCCCGGCCCCCGCCGAACCGCCACCGATGCCCCCGCAACGGGTTTGCCCGTGATGGCATCCGTAACCACGCCCCGCAGTAGGTAGCGCGGTTGCCCGCTAACCGAAGCCGTTAACCCACAGGTAATCAGTAGGATAAAAAGTAAAATTCGTTGCATACGTATAATGCGTTGAGTAGTTAACGGCGGGGAGGCCAGCCGAGGGGTGGTTCAAATTGCGGTTGTGGGTAGGCACTCAAACAGTTGCCCGGCGGAATGAATCTAGGGCCGAACAGAATCAGAAACCGGGCATAATTGAGGGTGTCGCCGGGGATGGTTACGCGCTGCCGACTCACGGCCGAGGCTCCAAAATAGCCGAGAGCCAGCCGGGTGGTATCGTCGCCTGCCTGTCGCACGTTTCCCTCAATAGAAGCGGGTTGGGCATCAAACAGCGAACCCGTGCGGTTGCTTTGCTGCTCAAATCGTTGCCAGTACTGAAAAGCGTCTCTCGTCAGCGAAAACTGGCGCACCTCCACATACTGAGGGCCAACGGCGTAAACCGGCGCACTCCACACCAGCCGATTGGCAATCCGGTTCCCGTTGATGAGCACGTCGGACAGCACCTCGCCCAACGGCCCATAATAGGGAACCCAACACGTGCAGGTGTTGCACGGCGATATGGTGTTGCGTGGCGGATTGAGCGGGTCTGAACCGGCCCATCGGCGCAGGTAGCCATACGAAGCCCAGCGGTAATAATTGCCGGGCGTGGGCGGATCCTGGGTGTTAATCCGAATGTCATATACGTCTGGTTGACCCAGGTCTTGCCGCTGTCGGCGATACCGTACGTTGAGCGGTTCAAGCGCGGCAACGGTGGGCATCAATTCGGGTTTCGAGACGTACCGTTTTCCGTTGGGTAGTTGCACCGACAACGAATAGCGTCGTCCCGCTTGGCCGCGCAGGGCGGGATCGCGCATCCAGTAAAACGCCGGATTCAGGGGGTCTTGCTCCAGCCGGGCGCGGTTGCCCGCATCGTCGCTCACAAACACAACGGCTCCATTGATGGCCAACTCTTCGGGAATGAGCAAACTGCTCTGTAAATTACCGGAGTAGGTAAGTTTGATGAGGTACGGGGGCGGTTCATTGGTAATCAACCCTTCGACCACCAACCGGCGTTCCGTTTGGCGAATCGGGAGCGACACAGGTTCGATGCAGGCCGTCAGGCCAAGCACCAGCAAAAGCATCGTAACCGTTGAGCGAATTGTCATTGGATAAAGTAGGTTTTTAAGGGATGAACTCCCACCAGTCGGTGCAGGCTACTTGCCGCACGGCCCCCGTTGTGGTCGATTG
>JAJAYX010000139.1 GCA_026785985.1 Rudanella sp.
GGTATTACCAATAAATAGGCACGATCGCTAAATTTTCGTTGGTATAAAAAACTCAATAACCGGGTTTTTCGTAGTTTACGCCAATAGACCGCTCGAACGATGAAAAAGACATCAACTGTAACCAATGGGAGCCTGCTGATTGCCGAACCACATCTCGGCGATACTAACTTTGAGCGGAGCGTGGTGTTGGTCTGTGAACACAGCAAAGAGGGTACTTTTGGCCTTGTTCTCAACCAGACCACCAACCTGCATCTAAGCGATGTAATCGAAGATGTTTATGCCGATTATCCGCTGTTTCTGGGTGGGCCGGTTCAGCAAAACACGCTCCATTACCTCCACCGTCGGCCCGATTTAATCGACGGGTCGATCCGGGTGGGCGAGGGTCTGTATTGGAGTGGTAATTTTGAACAGGTAAAGCAGGCCGTTAATATCGGAATGTTGCCCGAAGCCGACATTCGTTTTTTTGTAGGCTATTCGGGTTGGGACGAGGGTCAATTAGATGGCGAACTGGCCGAAAAAGCCTGGATCATTGCCAAAGGCGAATCCGAATTCTTATTCGAGACACCCGCCGACCAATTCTGGCGTGGTGTACTCAAAAGTATGGGCGGTGAATTCAAAGCCAAGGCGAACTACCCGGTCGATCCGCGTTTGAATTAACTTTTTTTAACCAATTTTGCGCCCGACATCACGTTACAGAAAGGTATGTCGCCTTTCACCCTCGATTTCATGCGCATTTCTCGACTTTTCGTATTCTTTTTTGTTGCCTGTCCCTTTCTGACCGTTGCTCAGGAAGCCCAAATTTCCAGTCATTTTGGTATAAAAGCTGGGCCATCACTCACCCGTTTGTCGGTATCGGGCATCACGCCTAACATTCCAAAACAGAAAATCGATTACCACCTCGGCGGTATGTACCGGTTCCGCTACAATCGGTTTGTGATTCAACCCGAAGTGCTCTACAGTGCCAAGGGCGGCACGTTTCAGGCTGTTAAGGTTGGTGGCAAAGAGACCACCAAAAACAACTATGCGTATGTGAGCGTCCCTCTTTTGCTGGGCTACATTCCAACCGAAGGCATCACACTTCAGATAGGGCCGGAGTTCAGCTATGCCCTCAACAGTGGCACGGCAACCGGGCCGGGGCAACGCAACGATATTGGCCTGGTGGTGGGTGCTCACTACGATTTTCTGGACATGCTCGACAAGTTCAGTCTGCATGTGCGCTACGTGTATGGCCTCAACAATGTGGCCCGACCCTCCGACCCGGCCTTAGCCGTTGACTACCGTAACCGGGTGTTGCAGTTGTCGATGGTATATAATTTTTATAAGAAGAAAAAATAATGCTCTCCGACTTTGGCATCATTTTCCTGTTCATTGTGGCTGCTTTTGTGTTCATTGGCGGGGTTTTGTTCGTGGCCAGTTTGCTGCGTCCAAGCCGCCCCAATGCCGATAAACTAAGCACCTACGAGTCGGGGGAGGAGCCGGTGGGTAATGCGAGTGTACAATTCAACGCCCGATTTTATGTGGTGGCATTAATTTTCGTGTTATTCGATGTCGAATTGGTGTTCCTGTTTCCCTGGGCCACGGTTTTTGGGCAAAAATCATTGCTGGCCGAGACCAACGGACGTTGGGGCTGGTTTGCCCTGACCGAAGCCGCCCTGTTTGTGGTGTTGCTGGCCGTGGGGCTAGCCTACGCCTGGGGTAAAGGATATCTGGACTGGGTGAAACCCCAACCCCAGAAACCAACCTCCGACTCGAAAGTACCCCCGGCCTTGTATGATCGGGTTAACGAAAAGTACCGCCAATCACCAAAATCATGAAACCGCTTGCGGGTCAGTTACTTTTCCTTCTGTTGCTGACCCTGACGCTCCCGGCGATCGGTCAGCGAATTCAACGACCCCAGTTTAGGACTATCGTTTATCTTAAAGATGGAAGCCGCATTAATGGTGTGCCAGACGATATTGAAAATGGAGAACTCTACTTTATCCCTTATGAGCCGATCTATTATCGACACACTCAGCTAAAACTGTCTTCCATATCTCTCGATGACATAGCGTGGGTAGTTATCAGGCGCACAGATAAACGAAAAGCAATTCGCACCGGGATAGTGATTGGGGGCCTGGCTGGTGGCTATTTCGGATACCAAAGCAGTCAGAAAAGCAAATTCCGGTCGCCCATTTTGGCTGGCGTTTCCATTGCCCTGTCGGCAGCCGCATTGGGGGGCGTTGGGGCAATTATTGGTTCTTTCGCGGGTGTCTCTGTCCGCCGAACCGTTCGCCCCCTCGACCGCGACAATCCAGTCGAAAGTTTAGAACGTCAGCTTCGACCCTTCACAAAAGTTTATTTGGATGGCATTCAGTTTGATCAAAGGAACCCGGCAGTAATCTCCCCGCGTTGACGTGATACCAAATAACCTATAATATGACTCCTGCTCCGCCAACCAACAAAACCGCCGACCACGGCCTGATGCTGATGCACTCCGAAGACCTCTTGAACTGGTCGCGCGCTTCGTCGCTGTGGCCGCTCACGTTCGGGTTGGCCTGCTGCGCCATTGAGATGATGCAGTCGATGGCATCGAGTTATGACCTCGAACGGTTCGGGATTTTTCCGCGCCCATCGCCCCGGCAAGCCGACATCATGATTATTTCGGGGACTGTTACCTACAAAATGGCCGACCGAATCAAGCGACTCTACGAACAAATGGCCGAACCGCGCTACGTGATTTCGATGGGGTCATGCAGCAACTGCGGTGGCCCCTACTGGCAACATGGCTATCATGTGGTGAAGGGTGTAGACAAAATTATTGCCGTTGATGTGTATGTGCCAGGCTGCCCACCTCGCCCGGAAGCGCTGATCGACGGTTTTTTGAAATTGCAGGAGAAAATCAGGGCCGAAAAGCCACTGACGGGCGATGGGCAGCCTACGTTAATTAATCCCGCCGACAACCCGTTTGACCAATGACCTTCTCCGACATCACCGCCCTCCTGCAAGACCAGTTCTCGTTTGCCGTAAACACGACCAACACGCAACCGTATTTGCTGGTGCAACCCGCTGATCTGGTGCCGATTTGTCAGTTTCTCCGCGACGATGAGCGTCTCTTTTTTGATCAGTTGGCGTGCCTGACAGCCATTGATAATGGACCTGAATCTGATACAATGGACGTTTTTTACAACTTCACGTCCATTCCTTACGAACACGACCTGATGCTCCGGGTAATGATTCCCCGCCAAACCACATCGGGCGACCTTCCGGTTTTACCAACTCTGAGCCATCTTTGGCGCACCGCCGACTGGCATGAGCGCGAAGCCTTCGACCTTGTTGGCATCCGCTTCGAGAATCACCCCGATATGCGCCGGATTCTGCTCCCCACCGATTGGGAAGGACATCCGCTCCGCACCGACTATGTGGAGCCGACCTATTACCACGGCATTCTGAACAAGTAACCAACTATTCTTATGAAGACTTTTTATTACATTACTACATTGTTGATCGGGATGATGACTGCCAACGCTCAGGATTTGACATATGCCGAAAAACTTGGCTTTCCGAAAGGCAAAAAAGTGTTTGTACTACACATTGATGATGCCGGTATGAGTTACGAAGCCAACCGGGGCACCATGCGGGCCACCGGGGAAGGTATTGCCACATCAATGAGTGTGATGATGCCCTGCGGCTGGGTGCCGCAATTCATGACCTACCTGAAACAACACCCCACGCTTGATGCAGGCGTTCACCTCACGCTGACTTCGGAATGGAATAACTACCGCTGGAGTCCGTTGGCGGGTAAGGCCACCGTACCCGGTCTGCACGACGAACAGGGCGCGTTTTGGCACTCGGTGGCCCAGGTGGTCGAACACGCCACGCCCGATGAAGTAGAGGCTGAAATGAGGGTGCAGATTGCCCGGTTCCGGGCCTTTGGCGTGGAGCCAACCCACCTTGACTCGCACATGGGAACGCTGTTTGACCCTAAATTCCTTGAGCGGTATGTGAAAGTGGGCATTTCGGAGCGCATCCCGATTCTGTTTCCGGGTGGTCATGCCACACTCATTAAACAAGTGACTAAAATGCAGCCCGGCCAGCAGCAAATGATTGCTGCCATTGGCCAGCAGCTCTGGAAGGCGGGCTTGCCGGTGTTCGACGACCTTGATGGAACCAGTTATGGCTGGGCACCCGAAAATGCCAGCATGAGTGATGCAGATCTTCAGAAAATGAAAACCGACCGTTTCATCGACCTGTTCAACCGCGCCCAGCCCGGCCTCACCTACGTGATCATGCACTGCGCCGACACCACTCCCACTTTCAGCGAAATCACTTCGTCGGGACCAACGCGCCGGGGCGACATGCTGGCCATGATGGACTCACGCCTGAAACAATACATTCAGCAACAGGGTATTATTCTGACTACTTGTCGCGAACTGGCCGAACGCCGGAAAAATGTAAAATGACTCAAAAAATAAGTATGATAGCTGCCGTGGCTCAGAACGGTGTTATTGGCCGGAATGATGCCGATGGTAAACCTGATTTGCCCTGGCATTTGCCCGATGATTTCAAGTATTTTAAAGATACTACCAGCGGGCACCCCATCATTATGGGGCGTAAATCGCTGGACGCGCTCGGAAAACCCCTGCCTAAACGCACCAACATCGTGATTACCCGCAACCGCGATTTCCAAATGCCGGGCATAATCGTGGTGCATACCCTGAACGACGCGCTGACGGAAGCCGGGAAGGTGAACGACACCGAAATTTTTGTGATTGGCGGGGCCGAAATCTACGCGATGGCCTTGCCCGTTGCCAACGTGCTCTACCTCACTGAAATTCAGAAAGCCTATGAAGGAGATGCCCACTTTCCGGCTTTTGACAAAAACGAGTGGAAGGAAGTGAGCCGACGGCATCATGCGGCCGACGAACGCCACGAGACGGCGTTCGATTTTGTGGTGTATCAACGGGCAACCGCCTAACTTTGCCACATGATCCGTTCTGTTCGGGGAGTACATCCCCAATTTGGTGAAAATTGCTGGTTTGCCGATAACGCAACTATTGTGGGTGATGTAGTGATGGGCCGCGACTGCACCGTTTGGTTCAACGCCGTTATCCGGGGCGATGTAAACAGCATTCGCATGGGCAACCGCGTCAACATTCAGGATGGGGCCGTGATTCACTGCACCTACCAGAAAACTAAAACAAGTATTGGCAACTATGTGTCTATTGCGCATAATGCCGTGGTGCATGGTTGCACGGTGGAAGACAACGTGCTGATTGGTATGGGGGCGATAGTGATGGATGGAGCCGTGATTGGAACGGGCAGTATTGTTGCCGCCGGGGCCATTGTTACGCAGAATACGGTGGTGCCACCGGGTAGCATTTACGCCGGAAACCCCGCCCGGCTGCTCAAACCCGTTAGTCCCGAAGCAGCCGACGTGTTTATGCGCACCGCCGATAACTACGTGATGTATGCCAGTTGGTTTAAAGAAGGGTAAAAATACCCGCCAGAAACGGGAAATCTCCCCTTGATTATATGAAGGAATAGAGCGGACTTTGCAGGAAACAAACGCTCTATGCCACCGACTGTCTTACCTCCACCCATACCCATTTCCGAGCCTATTTTTAGCCGAATTGCCCTCAGCATATCGGGGGGCGGATTTCGTGCTGCTGCCTACGGATTGGGTACGCTCAACACGCTTTATTTGCTGGGTGTGCTCGATAATGTGCATATGCTCTCGACCATTTCGGGCGGCACATTCACGGGTGCTTATTATGCACTCCGCCGGAAAGAAGGGGCCACCTTTGAACAGATCTATGAGGAGTTCTATCGGTTTCTGGATGCCGACAGCCTGCTTCCCGATGCCACCACGCGCTGGCAAAACACAATAGGGAAGAAACACAGCAACTATAAAATCATCAGGGCTTTTGCCGATATCTACCATGAGCAACTGTTTGGTAAGAACACATTCGATGTGTTCTGGCAAGCGGATAAGCCTGACATAGACCCATTTAGGCTTCAGACGATCATTTTTGGGGCCACCGAATTGTACTCCGGTTTGGCGTTCCGTTTTCAGTATAGCACCCTGCCCGAAGCCCAGTTCGTGACGGAGGGGGGTGTTTTGCGGGAATGGTTTTTCATTGGGAATGGTAATGTTCACATTCCACACGCTCGCGCCCGTGAACTACGGTTGGCGGACATTGTGGCCTCGTCGTCGTGTTTTCCAGTTGGGTTCGAGGCCCTGAATCTGCCCGCCGATTTCCCGACGGACAATCCAGTCCCCATGCCTTTTTTGTCGGGGAATAACGCAACGGTCGGGATTGACAGCCTGGCGATTATCGACGGAGGAGTTTATGATAATCAGGGAATCGAGGGGTTGTTATTGGCCAATCGGCGCAACAAAACGTTCCTGCAATCGAAGCAGGCTGAGGCAATTCCGACCGAAAAAAAGGGGCCTATGCAGCCATCGACCCTGTTTTTGGTTGCCGACGTAGCCAGTGCAGATATGGGTATCTACCCGGCCGACACGACACCGCCCGCCCGAACGGGTCGCTCCCTAACCCAATGGCTTAAAAAGGGGCGTACTCTTGTTTGGGTAGCCGCTTTGGTTGTCTTGATCGGTATTCTGCTGACTGTAACGCTTCGGGTTGGTGGCTTTCTGGGTGGATTTTTAATCGGTATTGCCCTGATTGTCGGACTGGCTGCGTGGGGAGTTGGCCACGTCTGGAACATGCTGATGAGTCGGTTAAAAGGCGACATACCGGCTTTGTTTCCATTGGTATTGCCTCCATTTATGCACTTGACTATAAAGCAGTTATGGTATTTGCTGGATGTGCGCCTGAAAACAGCGAAAGCGTTGCTGTTATCGGTTTTCCTGCGTCGCGTCCGAAGCCTGAACTACGGCCTGCTCTACAACGACGACGATACCGATGTGAACGACAATGCTCCAACTCCCGATGTGATTGCCAGTATTATCGGAGGGGTGCTCCGGGATGTCGACAAACCTAAATACCGTTCCGATCTGATTTTGCTGATGCCAATCATCAAAGAAGCCGGTAGTATGGATACCACACTTTGGTGGCTGGCCGAGAAAAACAAAATGAATGCTGTTATTGCCAGTGCCGAAATAACGCTGCCCTGGCGCATTAAGCGACTGATTGCCAGCAAGGAGAAGGTTGCCAACGATGCAGGGAAGGTATTTGCTTTATTGCCGGAAGATGCGGAGGTGTTCCGGCGGGCAACCCTGATTTTTGAAGCGTTTCGGCTGGCCAACGACAAAAACCAACCGGTTACTTATTATCCCGCTTTTCGCCTGAAACCAACTATGAAGTCTCTGATAAGCAATTCATTAATTACCCCCGCACAATTGATCGAAGCAGCAAAAGAGTGAGAAGTTCATCCTCACTCCTCACTCCTCACTCCTATTTCTTGATCATTCATCTCTTTCCGGGCGTTCAAATATCCACGAACAACGGTGATGGTTGTGATGCCCAGAAAAAAGATGACAATCCAATGAACGTAGTTGATGATCCAGGGGAAGCGCTCACCAAAATAAAAACCACCACCTACCAGCAAGCCAACCCAAATGGCTCCGCCAACGATATTATAAAGCATGAAATAGCGGAAATTCATGTGAATAATACCCGCCAAAAGGGGCGCGAACGTTCTGACAATGGGCAGAAAACGGGCAATAACCAGAGTCCGGCTACCGTATTTTTCGAAGTATTTCCGGGTGGTTTCAATGTGCTTTTTCTTGAAAAACAAACTGTCGGGCCTGTTCTGAATGCGCGACCCAAAAAAATGCCCGGTGCCGTAGCCCATGAGTGATCCCACCACAGCCGCCCCAAAAATGCACCCCATCAACAACAGCAGAGGCACATCGAGCAGCTTGGTTCCTGCAAATACCCCCGACAAAAACAGCAGGTAATCGCCCGGCAGAAAGAAACCGAATACCACCCCATTTTCAATCAGAATGATGAGGGTAATCAGTACCAATCCACCCGTTCGGATTATTTCCTCGGAGTTGAGCAGGTAGCGGAAAAATTCGAGTAGTTGATCCATTTGTGATTGAGGGATTGAGTAATTGAGGGATTGAGGGAGTACCATTATGGACAACCTACTCAATCACCCAATTACTCAATCACTCATTAAATATACTCCGCCAGTTTGAGCCAGCGGTCTGATTTGGTCGAGATTTGCGCGTCGATTTCACCAATTTCGTTGGCCCAGGCTGTCAGTTGTTCATGATGGCCCCCGGCACTTAGCTGTTTCGTTATGTCGGCTTTTCGTTGTTCGAGTGACGCAATCTCGCTTTCGAGCGTTTCATATTCGCGTTGCTCTTTGAACGATAGCTTCTTTTTGGTTTCGACTGTCTTAGTTGGCGTAACGCCCGGTGACCCATTTTGGTTTGTCACCCGGCCCGTATTTACAGAGTTGGTTTTTTTGCCGGGATCAGCGATGGCAATTTTCTTAGACCGGTCGCGGCCCGGTTGCTTATTACGCCACTCGCGATAGTCGGTATAGTTGCCCGGATAATCGCGAATCTGACCCTCGCCCTCCAGTACAAACACGTGATCGACAAGCCGATCCATGAAATAGCGGTCGTGGGTCACAATCAGCACACAGCCGGGGAAGTTCAGCAGAAACTCTTCCAGAACGTTCAGCGTCGTGATGTCGAGGTCGTTGGTAGGTTCGTCGAGAATCAGAAAATTGGGGTTTGTTACCAGCACCAGCAACAGTTGCAATCGCCGTTTTTCGCCCCCGCTCAGTTTCGATACAAAGTCATACTGTTTTTGTCGGTCAAACAAAAAGTGCTGGAGCAACTGACTCGCCGTGATGGTCTCACCCGAAGCCATTTTCATCACCTCGGCCACTTCTTGCACCACGTCGATCACCCGCTGATTTTCGGGCAGGTTCAACTCCGATTGCGTGTAGTATCCAAACCGAACGGTGCCACCCGTGCTGATTTTACCCGAATCGGGGCGCGTAAGGCCCGTAATCATTTCGAGCAGGGTTGTTTTGCCCATACCGTTTTTGCCAATCAGCCCCGCCCGGTCCGACCGTTTGAACGTATAGGTAAAATGGTCGAGCAGCACCTTATCGTCGTAGCGTTTGCTCAGATTTTCGACTTCCAGGATTTTACTACCCAGGCGAGCTGTGCGAAGGTTCAGTTCCAGACCGTCGCCCTTGCCTTTACCACTTACTTTTTCCTGCAATTCGCCAAAGGCATCCTCACGATATTTAGCCTTGGTGCCCCGCGCTTTGGGTTGTTTACGCATCCAGTCCAGCTCGCGCCGAAACAGGTTGCGGTCTTTATCCAGTTCAGAGGCCTCCATCTCCATCCGCTCCGCTTTTTTCTCCAGAAAGTAAGCGTAGTTGCCTTTGTAGCCATACAATTGCCCACCTTCCATCTCCACAATCTGATTGCAAACGGCATCCAGAAAATAGCGATCGTGCGACACCATCAACAGGGTCCCGTTGCTGGTGTTGAGGTAGTTTTCAAGGTACTCAATGGCTTCTAAATCAAGGTGGTTAGTTGGCTCATCCAGAATAATCAGGTCGGGGTTCTGAATCAGTACCCGCGCCAGGGCCACCCGTTTACGTTGCCCGCCCGACAGTGTGCTAACCGATTGCTCCACATCGTGAACACCCAATTCGCCGAGCATCTGCCGAAGTTGCGATTCATAGTCCCAGGCTTCGAGCTTTTCCATCTGAGCCATAGCCCGTTCAAGGGCTTCGTGATCTTCTGAAATCAGGGCTTTTTCGTAATTCCGCACGGCTTCCAACTGCGCACTCTCGCCCGACAACACCTCTTCCATCACCGTGAGGGCTTCGTTGAGGTCGGGTTGTTGATTGAGGTAGCCAATGCTGATGTCTTTACGCACACTCACCAGGCCTGCATCGGGCGGTACAACTTTGGCCAGAATGGAGAGAAGAGAGGTTTTACCGGAACCATTAGCCCCGACAATGGCGATCTTGTCGCCCCGATTAATGCCAAAATTTATGTTTCGGAAGAGCGTTCGGTCGCCGTATGCTTTTGTTAAATTCTCCGCTGAGAGGTAATTCATGGCCAAATTTACGAAGAATTAAAAGAGCGAAAGGGTGAAAGAGCGAAAGAGTGACCGACACACGGGCAATGGTGCGTCGGTCACTCTTTCGCTCTCTTCTTCTTCCTCCTTTTTTTACGGAATCGGCAATGCCTTACTTTCTTTGAACGTGCTGAGAATCACCATAGTTTTGGTATTTGCGACCTCTTCGATTTCATTGATGACTTCGAGCATCAATTTCTGATAGGAAGTAATATCTTTCGAGATCACTTTGAGCAGAAAATCGCCATCGCCCGTGATGTGGTGGCACTCGATAATTTCAGGAATTGTATTGACTTTCGCGACAAACGAGTCCGTTACTTGCTTCTTGTGACCAACCAGTGTGACCATCACGAAGGTGGTAACGCCAAGGCCGACACGTTCCCGGTCGAGTTTGGCGTGGTAGCTTTGAATGATACCTGATGTCTCTAATTTCTTAACCCGTTCGAGGGTAGGAGCCGGCGAAAGGCCAATCTCTTTAGAAAGTTGAGCGTTTGTGATCTTGGCGTTATCTTGAAGAATATCTAAGACTTTGCGGTCAATTTGATCTAATTTGGAACTCGAGATGTTCATGCTCTTGCCGAGGTAAGTATTGGTTGTTCAGGGTTTTGCAAAGCTACGGCGATTCCATAAATTATTCTAAAAATATACGGAAATCTTACTCAAAGGTAGAAGAAACTACAGCTAAATCGCTTTTTTACCGCACAAAATTACAGCAAAAACATCATTTACCAAACATGACCTTTTATCGTTTACTAACCTGATTATGGGTGATTTGTCGCTGCCGGTTAGCCTTAAATGTATGATCGTCAGCCACAGAGCGGGCTGCGTGTTTGGTAGCCCGACCCTGCACCCGTGCCCGCCACATGCGCCACGATGATGGCTTCATCTCGCGTCGCATCAATTCAATAACTTCTTTTTCGGACAATCCAAACTGAACTTCTATGGCATCAAAGGGAGTTCGGTCTTCCCAGGCCATTTCAATGATGCGGTCAATATCGTCGGGAGTGAGCATTTTTGCTGAATGAATAAGTGGTTGTGTGATTGATCGAGCACCCTATTCTTCTAAACTATCTACTGAGTTCGTAGTTCATTAAATAAAATCTATTCGGGTTTTTATTCACTCAATCGTTCATCCACTTAATCGCCATGAAAATGCGCAGGAAGTCGGAGTTGCCAACAAAAGTTTGCCCCGTTTGCGGGCGACCATTTGCCTGGCGTAAAAAATGGGAACGCGACTGGGAAAATGTGATTTATTGTAGCGACCGCTGCCGGGCTACGGGCAAACCCTAACCCAGCGGGCCATTATGCGTTGGCGGAAAGTATTAATGCGGTCTCACAACTTGAGGCCGGTTTGTACGAGATTGGTGCTGCACCTGGCAATGAGTTTACCCTCGGCGTTCGTGATGTGGCCCTCCACATGAATGATGTTGCGCCCGGCACGAACTAAGCGGGTTTCCGCAGTCAGGGTTTCGCCTTGCCGGGCCGGGTTCAGAAAGTCCATATTGAGGTTTACAGAGGTGTAGCCATATTCGCGGCCCATTGCAAACACCAGAATCCCGCAGAGATCGTCAAGAATGGCCGAGGCTGCGCCACCATGCAACACGCCAACGGGGTTGGCCATATCGTCGCGAACCAGATAATCGGCAACCATCCGGTCGGGTTCAACCACGCGGAGTGTTCCATTGAGCCAACGGCCAACACCTGAAATACTATGGGCCATACTTTGGCCGATCTGAGACTGAAAATAGGTGAAGCGGGGGTTTGTTTCCATAGCCAAAAATAGCACTATCCTAAGTTAATTAGCCTCTACAGACTCATTTTTCTGTACTTTCCTGTGTCGTTTCGTTGGGTTCTATTAGTTTTGGGGCATTATTCAGGTAGCTTATCTACTCACAACGAATGAATTACACAATTACGCAGATTCCGGAACGAACTGCAAAACCTCGCCAGAATGGTCTCACGATGGTCATGGACAAAGGTCTTAGTATTCGGCAGGTCGAAGATTTTCTGTCAACCTCTGCCGACTATACGGATATTGTCAAGCTCGGCTGGGCCACCTCCTTTGTCACCCCAAACCTTACTGAAAAGCTAGCTGTGTATGCCTCAGCGGGCATTCCCGTCTATTTTGGCGGTACATTGTTCGAGGCTTTTGTGGCCCGGAATCAGTTTGATGAATACCGCAAGTTGATCGATAAATACAAGCTGTCTTATGCCGAAGTATCGGATGGTTCTATTGAGATGCCCCAGGATGAGAAGTGTGAATATATCCGAACCCTGGCGCAACAGGTGACGGTTTTGTCGGAGGTTGGGTCGAAAGATGAGGCCAAAATTATTCCGCCCTACAAATGGATTAAACTGATGCAGGCCGAACTGGAAGCCGGTGCCTGGAAAGTGATTGGCGAAGCCCGCGAAGGCGGTAACGTTGGGCTTTTTCGCGCCAGTGGCGAAGTACGGCAGGGTCTGGTCGAGGAAATTCTGACCCAGATACCCGCCGAAAGCATCATCTGGGAAGCACCCCAAAAGGCTCAACAGGTTTGGTTTGTGAAGTTACTCGGTGCCAACGTCAACCTCGGCAACATTGCCCCCCACGAGTGTATACCCTTGGAAACCATTCGTTTAGGCTTAAGAGGTGATACATTTTCACATTTTTTAAATTCCTGAAATGGACTTCATAAAATCCCTTATCGACTTTCTGCTCCACCTCGATACCTATCTCGACTTGTGGGCTAATTCTTACGGTATTTTACTGTATGCAATTCTGTTTTTGATTGTGTTTACGGAAACCGGCCTGATCGTTATGCCGCTTTTGCCCGGCGATTCGCTGCTGTTTGCGGCTGGTGCGTTAGCTGCCCGCGACACCAACGAGCTAAGTGTGGGCGTGATCATTCCGCTCCTGATTGTGGCCGCTCTTCTGGGCGACAACGTCAATTATTTTGTGGGTAAAACGCTGGGTAACAGGATCAAAATGCGCGAACGAATCTTGTTCTTCAAACGAGAATACATCACCGAGACGGAGCAGTTCTACCACAAATACGGCGCACAAACGGTGATAATTGCCCGCTTTATTCCTATTGTACGCACGATTGCGCCTTTTGTGGCGGGCGCAGGCAGCATGGAGTATGGTCGCTATATTCGTTTCTGCATTGTTGGAGCTGTTTTATGGGTCACGAGCATTACCCTTTTAGGCTATTTCCTGGGTAACATTCCCGCCGTTCAGAAAAACTTTGAACTGGTTGTTTTCGGAATCGTTGGCCTGTCGATTTTGCCAATTGTTGTGGGGTTTGTTAAGAAGAAACTACAACGTACCCAGCCATAGATGAAGAAATTTGGCCTGATCGGTTATCCGCTAACACACTCGTTTTCAAAGAAATACTTCGCCGAAAAGTTTGCACTGGACGGCATCAGCGATTGTCAGTACGATCTGTACGAAATGGCTGATGTAAGCGAAAACCTGCCCGCGCTTTTAGAAATGCCGGGTCTGCGGGGCCTCAACGTGACCATTCCGCACAAGCAGGCTGTGTTGCCGTTCCTGTCCCGACTTGACTCATCCGCCGAAAAAGTGGGAGCCGTGAACGTGATTCGCGTTGAAGCTGACAGAAGCCTGACGGGTTTCAACTCCGATTATTACGGCTTCCGGCAATCGTTGGAGGAGTGGTTTTTGAAGGAGGAGGGCGGAAAGCAGGAAAGGGGTTCGCATCCTCGGTCTGTGTCCTCACAAACCGCATTGAAAGCATTGATTTTGGGCACCGGGGGGGCTTCAAAAGCGGTGGTGGCTGCCCTGAACGATCTGGGGATTTCGCACAAAATGGTGTCGCGAACCAAAACCGCCGATACGCTTACCTACGATGAATTGCCGGGTCAATTAGCTGATTATAAACTGATTGTTAATTGTTCCCCCGTCGGTACTTATCCACGTGTAGACGAAGCACCCGCGCTGCCCTACGAGGAATTAACGGCTCATCATTGGCTGTATGATCTGGTGTATAACCCTGCCGAAACGCTGTTCATGCGCCGGGGTCTGAAACGTGGCGCACACGTTCTGAATGGCCACCAAATGCTGGTGCTTCAGGCCGAAAAAGCCTGGGAAATCTGGCAGGAAAATTATCGGTAAACGCTCAATTCATCCTCCCCAATCATTTCCCGGCTCACCAACTGACCCCGCACGTTTGGAGCTTTCACGCCTTCGTGAAGCATTTTTGGGCTTCTAAACACGCGCATTTCATCCCACAAACCCGCATCTATCAATGAGTTAAGTAGTACGGCTCCCCCTTCCACCAACAC
>JAJAYX010000140.1 GCA_026785985.1 Rudanella sp.
GCCGAGGATGCCGGGCAAGCGTTCGATGTGAAGTAAACTGACCTGATCCCATGCGTAACATCCTGCTTTTCACCATTTGCCTGCTGGTGACCCATGCGGTTTCGGCCCAGAAATCAGTCACTGCCGACCAACTCCAGGCCGACTTTGCCGTGCTCCAAAAAGCGTATAAAACGCTGCATCCCGGCCTGTACAAATACGCCGACTCGGCCACCATCGACCGCTATTTTGCTGACTGTCAGGCGAGTCTGAACCACGGCCAATCGCTGACGGAGGCTTACCTGACCATCATGAAACTGACTGCCCGGTTCAAATGCGGCCACTCGTACCCCAATTTCTACAATCAGGAAGGCGACGTGAAAGCATTGTTCGAGCAAAAAAACTGCCTGCCGTTCTGGTTCCGGCTGGTCGAAAACCGGATGCTGGTCACCAAAAGCGCTGATGCCGCCGTGCCGGTTGGCGTGGAGGTCTTGACCATCAACGGACTACCCATCAAAACCATCATCGCTACTATGCTGCCATTGGTGCGGGCCGACGGCTCGAACGACGGCAAACGACGCAACCTGCTTAACGTGGGCGGACAAAGTCACGAATATTTTGACGTGCTGTTTCCGATGCTATTCCCGAAAGGAATGCCCGCGTTTACGGTGAAAATG
The DNA here is from genome assembly GCA_026785985.1 of Rudanella sp. Lineage (GTDB taxonomy): Bacteria > Bacteroidota > Bacteroidia > Cytophagales > Spirosomataceae > Rudanella. The sequence goes on from JAJAYX010000140.1 coordinate 654, forward strand.
AGCGATTTACGGACAAAAAAACTGACTACGGCCACCGTGAACGGCCTGCGCCACATTGACCGTGATGCCCAGATCAGGCAGCGATACGCCATCGCCAAAGACACGACGGCCATCTTTGGCTGGCTCGATGCCAACACCGCCCTGATGCAGATCAACACGTTTGCCAACTGGGATCGGTCGTGTAAATTTGGCAAGTTTTATGATGCCGCCGTGACCGAGTTTACGCATAAAAAAGGCCAGAATCTCATCATCGACATCCGCAAAAACGAAGGGGGCGATTTGTGGGAAGGTAAACAACTGATTCGACACCTGATTACGAAGCCCATCGTCATCAACGAGCAGCAGGATTGCTGGGCTTACGTCAGCATGGATTCGAACCTGAGCCAATACATTGACAATCAATGGGCTTACCAGTGGCGATACCGAAACGCCAACGACTTTGTGCGGCTCCCCAGTGGGCAGTACCGGGGCAAAAAAGACGGCAAAGGCCAGCAACTTGACCCCAGTGATAACCACCTCGCGGGTGCCGTTTATCTGCTGACCAGCGCGACCAACAGTTCGGCGGCCTGGCAGTTTGCCAGCGCACTCCGCGAACACAAATTAGCGACGCTGGTGGGGCAGGAAACGGGTGGCAACCAGAAAGGCATCACAGCCAACGCCCTGTTTTTTATGATGCTTCCCAATACCAAAATAGAGGTTGATGTGCCGCTAATGGGCATGGACTATACCGAGGCCGCCAAACGCCCCGATGTGGGTATCAAACCTGATGTACTGGTGAAACCGACCGTGAACGCGATAGTTCGGGGAACAGATCAGGAACTTGACGCGGTGAAGGCGTTGATTGCCCGAAAAAAATAACCTTATCGCTGTATCTTGCCCGTGAAGCAGCGGCTAATGACGGCAAAGCGCAATCACTAACCTCCAATGACCTTTAGTATATGACATTTTACTTTTCGGCTTATTCAACGCCATTGCTGTTTGGGTTTGTGCAAGGCTGGGTCTATGCCATTCTACTTTGGGTGCGCGGTCGGCGCGAGGAACGGCTGTCTGATACATTGCTGGGCTGGGTGCTGGTGGCGTTGTGTTTCGACATCTGGATTTATATGCTCGGTTTCGGCGGCATCGAGATTTTCTGGAAAGAACTGGAGTTTTTCCCCCGCACGCTGAGCTGGCTACTGCCGCCGTTGGTTTATTTTTACCTCAAAAGTCAGTTCGACACCTCGTTCCGGTTTCGGCCCCGCGATGCCTGGCACGCCCTGCCGTTTGTGCTGGATACGGCCTACCATATGCTGGTCTGGGCGATGGGGCAAGCGGTAGTGCATCAATGGGAAATGCAGATTCACAATCCCTACCTCGGTATGCCGTTGTTTTTGGTGAGCGTGGCCCAGCAGTTTTTGTATCTCTATTGGTCGCTGCAACTGTACCGGCACTATCGGGCCTGGATCAAAACACAGTTCTCTGAAACCGAGACGATTAGCTTTCGCTGGTTCCGTAACTTTTTGATTGCATTGACTATCACGCTGATATTCGGCCTGATGATGACCCTGATTGACCTGTGGCTCGATCTGAATTACTGGCAGGACTGGTGGGGAAATCTGGTGGGTGTAATCCTGATTTATTACGTGAGCATCACGGGTTACGCGCAGGTGCAACCCGGCCACCGGCTGACGTTCAGGGAGACTGACGTAAGTACTCGTCCTCTGCCCGTGCAGGACGAAAACACTACTGATTCTGTCAGGGTGTGGGACGAGGAGCAGGATAAACAGGTCGGAGAAATGAATTCACCCGCTCTGCCATCGCCCGAAGTGTTGGAAAACCGCGATAATCTATTGGCCTACATGACCGCCGAACGGCCTTACCTCGAACCCGAACTATCGCTGGCAGACCTGGCCCGGCGATTGCATACAAACCCCGTTGTGCTGTCGCAGGTGATTAACACGGGTGTCGGCAAGAACTTTAATGATTTTGTGAATGAATACCGCGTCGAAGAGTTTAAGCGGCAGGTGCGCGAACCTGCCAATGCCCACCTGAGTTTTCTGGGCCTTGCCCTCGATTGCGGGTTCAACTCAAAGGCCACCTTCAACCGGGCGTTTAAGAAATTTACGGGAGCATCGCCAAAGGAATTCGCTGAAACGTAAAAAGCCCGCTTGATTGAATCAAACGGGCTTTCTGAGGCAGTTGAAAGTAAAACCAAGGGCAGGTACAGAAAGTTTCGGTAATGAAAAACTGTGTGATAGTTTTTCATTATAGTTGATCGGGTTCACGAAACAGCTTAAAATCGGCCCAAAACGTGCCAAATGGGATAATGGAGGCCAGTAAAGCCAGTGCCGTTTTTCGCCAGTTCCAGCCAAATTCAAGGGCACACAGAATCACCAGCAGTACATAAAGAACAAAAAGAATTCCGTGGGCCATACCAATGATTTTATTCGGCATAGGCATCCCGAAAGCGTATTTCAGGGGCATTCCAACCCCCAGTAACACCAGAAACGAAACGCCTTCGATAAAGGCCAGCACCCGAAGGCGACCTAATTGAGTTTTAAGTAATTCGATCATTATAGCAAAAAATAAGGTCGTTTACGTCCACAAAGCACTGAGTTCCTGCCACGAAATCAGCCCGATGGCCAGCACTGCCAGCAACAAACCAACTTTGTTCAGCAACGATAATTTTTCCTTAAAGAACAACGCTGCCAGGAGAGCCGATACCAGTATTACCCCGATGTTGTAAACCGGATACACAAACGCGCCGTTGCCGCCAAAAGCTGAAAGTGCCAGCAACAACGTGTAAAAGCTGAGAAAATTCGGAACACCCAACGACACAGCGGCTAACAGATTACGCCACTCAATACGTTCCTCGCCCCGCAAAAGCCGCACCACCAGCAATATAAGCCCGGCAACAACAGCCCCCAAAACCATCGTGAGCGTGACGGGTATGGTTTGATTTACCGTAGTGATATACCTGACATTCATGTAGTTAATGATCGTATTCGTCAGGCCGTACATCAGAAACACGGCTAGGGGAAGCCAGATGGCCTTTTCTGCCTGTGGGGTTGCTCCGCGTTCCGATGCCTTGTACGTACTTAACCCAACGGCAACCAACGCCAGCACCAAACCGAGGTAATTGTACCCATCGAATACGTTGCCCCCACCCAGTACCAGCAAACTAAACGTTACGGGAATGACCAGCGACAGGTTGTTGGCCAGTGAGGTTGCCGTGATGCCACTCCGTTGGGTGCTGGCCCCCGACAATAAAAACGTGACGATAAACCCAACACCCAGGGCCAGGGCCATCCAGGTCCAGGTTTGGCCAAAGTCAATAGAAAACGATTGCCCGGCAGGCATCAGCAGCAGGCCCGTCAGGAAGCAAACGGGGTAATTGAAAACAATGGCCTGCGTTGTGTTGATGCCAAAGCGGGGAAAAATCCGGAAATTTAGCAACAGCATCACCGAAAGCAGAATGCTGGCAACGAGATAAAGCATAGGGTCGGGGCAAGAATTTAGGGCGAAGGTACGCGCTCAACCCCTCAAATTCGCACCCATTATTTACACCAAATCCCGCTCCACAATTTTTCCGCTTGCCTTCTCTTTCAGAATCACTTTGTGCCGTCCATCGTGCGTAACTTCCTCTTTAATGAGGTAGTGGTCTGCATCGTATTCAACCAGATCTGCGCCCGCTGTTAAACCTTCTTTGCCTCGCCAAACGGGTAGTTGCACCGGCTCCCACTGCTTGGTTTCCGCCGATTTATAGGCTGCGTCCAAAATCGCATTTACCACGTAGCCGTCGTAGAACGTTTCGGCGGGGTCGCGGCCTTCTTCAACGGCTTTGAACATGTCGGTAAACATGTGGTTGTAGCCGAGGTCGTTCACTTCATAGCCGCCCGGAAACA
>JAJAYX010000141.1 GCA_026785985.1 Rudanella sp.
GATGAAGCCACGCCATCATTTTTGATTAAACTTGGTCGCAATACCAGTGCAAAGCCCGGTGATACAGTGAATGAATTACAGGCGTGGCTGGCGAAAAACCCGCGTATTGAACTCGCAGAAAATTGCTTAAATCCAATTCTGGAGAAATTCTTTTTGGAATTGTCGCTTGCAGGGGAATCCAAATCGCCCATTTCTCTTAGAACAAAAGCTGGCGTTCAAATCCCTAACAACACCCTCAGCACCGGCACCCGCCAACTTTTGGCCACCGCCATCCCGATTTACAAATTTGACACAAAAGACACCGTCATTCTTTTCGATGAACCCGAACGCTCACTTTTCCCCGACGTTCAGCGGGAGTTGGTGAGATACTATACGGGTTTGGCTCCCGATGCCCAGTTTTTCTTTGCCACGCACTCACCCATTATTGCGGCTGCGTTTGAGCCGTGCGAACGATTCATTTTATATTTTGATGAAAACGGCGAAGTAAAGTTTCATAATGGTGTAGCACCAGAAGGCGATGATCCAAATGATATCCTACGTCAAGACTTTGGCATGGAATATTTGATGCTGCAAAAGGGACTCGAAGAATATGAGCGATACCGTCAACTTGCTATGCAAATCCGAGTGGAAACAGATGAGGAAAAGAAAAATCAATTGATTTTTGAGCGTCTCGAATTAGGTAATCGTTACAACTTTGCTGGACAATATGCGAAGAATTGATAAGCCAAGTGATTCGAAGATTTTGCTTGACAAGCTGTTGTATAAAGTTAAAGGAGATAACAAAAAAATAGCCGAAACTCTTTGTACAGAGCAAAATAATATTTGTGCGTATACAGAAACCTATTTAGGCCGCACCGACAAGAAGGATATTGAGCATTTCAACCCCACTTTAAAAAGTACAGAGGCTGATAGTTATCAGAACTGGTTTCTCGTAAAAGCCCAATGGAACAGTGAAAAAGCGGTTAAGTGGGATTCGTATCAACCTATTCTCCATCCAACTGATAGTGAGTTTGAAAAGCGTGTTGTTTATTTCGATAGTGAATATATTACCGCTTCTCCTATTGACCAAGAAGCTAACAATCTAATTAAGCTGTTGAAATTAGATGATCCTGAGTTAGCTATTGAACGCAGAAGTTATTTGGAAAATCTGAAAGAGACTCTTGAGCTTTCTGGTAAGCCTGGTCAACAGTACATCGACGATTTGCTTAAAACCAGGCCCAGTTTAGTTTATTTCATCCGCGCCATACAGGAAGAACTTCACATTCGAGTCAATTTTGACCTGCTGAAAACCAAATGACCGACCTTAAAAAACGCCATATCGCCATTCTCGGCTCCACCGGCTCCATTGGCACACAGGCTATTGACGTAGTGCTGTCCCACCCCGATCTGTTTGTGGTGGAAGTACTCACGGCCAATTCCAACGCGGATTTACTGATTGAACAGGCCGCACTCGTTCGCCCCAATGTGGTCGTGATTTGTGATGAATCGCGCTATAATCAGGTCTTTGCCGCCCTTGATCCGTTGGGTATCAAGGTCTATGCCGGGGCCGCTGCGGTGGCTTCGGTGGTGCAGATGGACAACATCGAGATAGTGCTGACCGCAATGGTTGGCTATGCGGGCTTGTTGCCCACCATAAAAGCCATCGAAGCGGGCAAAGCCATTGCCTTGGCCAACAAAGAAACGCTGGTGGTGGCCGGCGAACTTATCACGCAGCTTGCCGCCGAAAAGGGCGTGAATATCTACCCCGTCGATTCGGAACACTCGGCCATTTTTCAGTGCCTCGTGGGGGAGTTTCATAACCCTATCGAAAAGATCATTCTGACTGCATCGGGTGGGCCGTTTCGGGGGAAAGACCGGGCGTTTCTGGAAACCGTTACCAAAGCGCAGGCCCTGAAACACCCCAACTGGACAATGGGAGCCAAAATCACTATCGACTCGGCCACGCTGATGAACAAGGGGTTGGAGGTGATCGAAGCTAAGTGGTTGTTTGGGTTGAGGCCCGATCAGATCGAGGTGGTGGTGCATCCGCAGAGTATTATTCACTCGCTGGTGCAGTTTGAAGATGGGAGCCTGAAAGCGCAAATGGGCCTGCCCGACATGCGCCTGCCCATTCAGTATGCCCTTGCCTACCCGAACCGATTAAGATCGGACTTTCCACGTTTTGATTTCAGGCAATTTCCATCGCTTACGTTTGAGCAACCTGACATCGAAACCTTCCGAAATTTGAAGGTGGCGTTCGAGGCAATGGCGCGGGGTGGCAATGCTCCCTGTGTTGTAAATGCGGCTAATGAAGTAGCGGTGGATGCGTTTTTGCACGACCGGGTCAGTTTCCTCGGCATCTCCGATGTGATTGAAGCTTGTCTTGATCAGGTGAGCTTTGTGAGCAAGCCCGTTTATGACGATTACGTTCGGACCGATGAAGAAACCCGCCGGGTAGCTTCGGAACGAATCAAAAGTTTAGTTTAAGCGTTTCTAAGATGTCATCTCTACACCGTTTCTCACAAAAAAACGTACCGAGGCTTTTGCTTCATTATTTTTGCGGAAAGTCAATCAAAAACGACCGCCACTTTTATGAACGAACTTATTTTTCAAGTAGAACCAGACATTGACGGGGGGTACGTGGCGCGCGCAAAACTGATTGGAGGCTCAATTATTACTCAGGGAGATACGCTGGATGAATTGAAAGAGATGATTCGGGATGCAGTATCCGGTTATTTCTTTGATAAACCCGAAGCCATTCCTCAGCAAATTCGCCTTCAAATCAACGAAGTATTTGCGTTGGCTTAAGTTGTTCAATGAAAATCCCCAGAGATTTAAACGGAGACGAATTAGCCCGGCGTTTGCAACGTTATGAGTATGCTCTACATCATCAAACAGGCAGTCACATCATCTTGAAAACACTGCAAAATGGATAGCACACACTCAGTGTTCCTAACCATAAACCCTTGAAAATTGGCACGTTGAATGCTTTGTTCGACGATATTGCCGATCACTTAGGACTTGATAAACAAACTGTGGCAGAGCGGTTGCTCAGTCGCAAATAGCTTACAAAAAACGACAACATGGAAGTATTAGTAATGGCCGGGCAGCTCATTTTGGGGTTGTCGCTTTTGGTTGGATTGCACGAGTTGGGCCACATGGTGGCGGCTCGTATGTTTGGGATGCGTGTGGAGCAGTATTTTATAGGCTTTCCCCCCAAAGTGTTTAGCATTAAGCGGGGCGACACTGAATATGGCCTTGGTGCTATTCCGCTGGGGGGCTTCGTCAAAATTTCAGGCATGATCGACGAGTCGCTGGATACGGCTTCGATGAAAGCCGAACCTCAGCCGTATGAGTTTCGGGCCAAACCAGCCTGGCAACGCCTGATTGTTATGCTCGGTGGCATTATTGTCAATGTGATCGTTGGCATTATTATTTTCGTGTTGCTGACCTACAAAAACGGCAATACGTATCTGCCTGCCAGCGAAGCCAAATATGTCATTGTTGCCTATGATCTGGCCCAGCAAATTGGCCTGAAAACGGGAGATAAGATCGTGAAGGTCAATGGCAAGCCCTACAAAGATTTCAATGATATTCGGAGCACGGATGTATTTCTGAACGACAACAGTTCCTACACCGTCGACCGCAATGGCGAGTTAATCACCATTGATGTACCGAATGATTTTATCGACAAGTTGGCCGATAAAAAGAGCGCAGGTGCGTTTGTCGAGCCGATTCAGCCATTTAAGGTGGGTGAACTTGAACCGGGTAAACCAGCCATCAAAGCCGGTCTGAAAACGGGTGATGTCATTACGAGTGTGAACGGAAAGCCCGTTCGGTTCTACCACGAATTTGGGGAGATTACCAGTAAGTCGAAAAATCAGGTAGTTGCGCTGGGAATCAACCGGGGTGGCCAGCCAATCAACTTAAACGTGAAATTGACATCGGAAGGAAAACTTGGTTTCTATGCGGTGAATATGCTCAAGACTGTAACCGAAGACTACACATTTGGCCAGGCATTGCGCGTTGGCACAGGACGGGCCTTTCAGGTGGTTTACGATAACATCAAGGGCTTTGGCAAGATTTTCCGGGGCGACGTTTCACCGTCTAAAGCGTTAAGTGGTCCCATCGGCATTGCTCAGAACCTGTTTGGTGGCGTTTGGGTTTGGGATCGTTTCTGGACGGTAACGGGCCTGTTATCAATGGCTCTGGCGTTTATGAATGCCCTGCCGATTCCTGCCCTTGACGGTGGACACGCCACGATTCTGTTGTATGAAATTGTGTCGGGTCGCAAGCCATCGGATCAATTTCTTGAAGCGTCGCAGAAAGTGGGGATGGTGCTTCTGTTGGGGTTGATGGCCTTTGCTATTTTCAATGATGTTTTCAAAGCCGTTTTTTAAAATGCTTTTTAACCGCGAAGATGCCAACAATACGCAACGTGAGCAAAAGAAAAACTTGCGCATCTTGCGACTCCTTTGCCTCTTTGTGGTTCCCCTTTTATCGCATTCGGCCCATGAATATCATGCCAGCGTGACCAACATGCAGTACAACCCCAAAGAGCGGGTTTTTGAGGTTAGTGTCAGGATGTTCACGGATGATTTGGAGAAGACCCTGACTCGGGAGAATGGCGGACAGCGTGTCATCTTCGATAAGAAGTATGAAAAAAATAACGATCATTTATTAGAAAAATATATTCGCAAACATTTTGCGTTGCAAACAGCTCAGAAGCAGCGTAAAGCGTTTAATTATGTTGGCCACGAGACAGAAGCCGATGCGCAATGGGTTTACCTTGAATTACCTTACCCCGAACCGTTTCAGGGTGTAAACATACAGCAAAGTGTACTGTTGGATATGTTCGATGATCAGGTCAACTTAGTGACAATCAATTACAATTCTCAAAAAAAAACGCTGCTTTTTAGAAAAAATCAAACCGTACAAGCGATTAGTTTATGAAAACAGGCTTGGGTTAGTGATTCGACAACTTCAACCGTATTTTTGCATTGGTTACTCAACTCTGTGCGTAGCGTCATAAGTTTATTAGCTATTGGCACGTAGCTTGCAACTGTATACTGTCCTACTCATCAATCCGTAGATTCACCCACAAGTGCCTTGAAATGCTGTCAGTTTGGCAGATTCCCTTATGTTACAAAACGATTTTGCTACTCGATTACTGCTGTCTGACTTCGACTCTGACAATCTGGAGATTGTCCCGTTGGGTTCGCCGGAAGGAATCGATGATGATTACGAATTACCCCAGAATTTACCAATACTTCCTGTCCGTAACACGGTTCTATTTCCTGGCATGGTGATCCCCGTTACTGTGGGTCGCCAAAAGTCAATTCGACTCGTAAAAAAGGCCTACAAAGGCAACCGGATCATTGGTGTTGTATCGCAGCTCAATCAGAACAAAGACGAGCCCACCGCCGACGATCTGTATCGCCTGGGAACGATAGCCTATATTATAAAAATGATTACCCTGCCCGATGGAAATATTACCATCATTATCCAGGGTAAAAAGCGGTTTGAAATTCAGCAAATCACGCAGGATGAGCCGTTTCTAACGGCTTCAGTGCGCCAGATAGATGACTCATTTGCCAGCCCGACCAAGAAAGAAGGAAAAGCCCTGTTGCAGTCGGTGAAAGATGCGGCCTATAAGATTCTGCGGTTGAACCCGGAGATTCCGCAGGAAGCCCGCATTGCTCTGGATAACATCGAAAGTCCGATGTTCCTGTTGCACTTTCTGTCATCGAACATCAACGCTGAAGTTTCTGATAAACAACGGCTTCTCGAAACACTCGAGGGTGTTCCGCAGGCGCAGTTGCTGCTCGAATATATGTTGCGGGAGGTGCAGTTGCTGGAGTTGAAACGCGAGATTCAGTCCAAAGCCAGTTCGGATCTTGACCAACAACAACGCGATTTTTTCCTCCGTCAGCAAATAAAAGTATTGCAGGACGAATTGGGCATGGACAACCCGGATCGTGATCTTGAAGAAATTCGGATCAAGGCCGACCAAAAACGTTGGCCCGCCGATGTTCGGGCGCATTTCGACAAAGAACTGACCAAGTTGCACCGGATTAACCCGATGGCCCCGGAATACCCGGTGACGCTGAACTATATCGAGTTAATGGTCGACCTGCCCTGGAATCAATACACCAAGGATAATTATGACCTCAAACGCGCTCAGAAAATTCTTGATGCCGACCACTTTGGCTTAGAAAAAGTGAAGGAGCGAATCATTGAATATCTGGCCGTTTTGAAACTGCAAAATGACCGCCGACAAGATGAACCCAAACCTGCCGCAGTTACTCTGGTGACACCAGCCACACGACGGTCGGCGGCCAACGGAGGTAAGGCAGGCAACGGATACCAGCCCGAAGGTTTAAAAGCCCCTATTTTGTGCCTGTATGGCCCTCCGGGGGTTGGTAAAACGTCGCTGGGCCGCTCCATTGCCAAAGCACTGGGTCGCAAATACAGCCGTATGGCCCTCGGTGGTGTTCACGACGAAGCCGAAATTCGGGGTCACCGTAAAACGTACATCGGGGCAATGCCCGGCAAGATTGTTCAGAACATCAGAAAGTGTAATTCTTCGAACCCGGTCTTTATTCTGGACGAAATCGACAAGGTGAGTTCCGACTTCCGGGGCGACCCCTCGTCGGCTCTGCTCGAAGTGCTGGACCCGGAGCAAAACTCTACGTTCATGGACAACTATCTGGAAGTTGAATATGACCTCTCGAAATGTTTGTTCATTGCCACGGCCAACACCTTAGATACCATTCACCCTGCCCTGCGCGACCGGATGGAGATTATCGACATTGCGGGCTATACGGTGGAAGAGAAGGTGCAGATCGCCAAGAAATACCTGATTCCAAAGCAGCGTAAAGAACATGGCCTGAAGCCAAAAGACCTGCAGATCGAAGACAAAGCCATTGTACGAATTGTAGAAGGCTACACCCGAGAGTCGGGTGTGCGAAATCTGGAACAGAAAATCGGGGCATTGGTGCGAAAGACTGCCAAATCCATCGCTATGGAGGAGGAGTATCCGCATATGATTAAATTGCCCGATGTGCGGAAAATGCTCGGAGCCGAAATCTTCGACAAAGATTTGTATTCAGATGACGATATTGCCGGTATTGTAACGGGCCTTGCCTGGACACAGGTTGGGGGCGAAATCCTGCTGATTGAGTCGAGCCTGAGCCGGGGACGGGGGGTGCTGACCCTGTCGGGGCAGTTGGGCGATGTGATGAAAGAGTCTGCGGTCACGGCATTATCCTATTTGAAAGCCCACGCCGACGACCTGAATATCGACTACCGCATGTTCAATCATTACGACCTTCACGTACACGTGCCTGCGGGTGCCGTGCCTAAAGATGGCCCTTCTGCGGGTATCACCATGGTTACGTCGATGGCGTCAATTTACACCCAACGAAAGGTGAAGCCATTTTTGGCTATGACGGGTGAGGTGACGTTACGGGGCAAAGTATTGCCCGTTGGCGGTATTAAGGAAAAGATCCTGGCAGCCAATCGGGCGGGTGTTAAAGAGCTGATTCTCTGCTCGAAAAACCGTAAGGACATCGAAGAAATTAATCCCACCTACCTCAAAGATCTGACATTCCATTATGCCGACAACGTGGATCAGGTATTAGATATCGCGCTGCTACCCAATCAGGTTGGTAGGCCAATGAAATTCGTTTTTCCTGAAGAAGATACTGCCCGACGCGACCGTGAACAAAGTGTAGTAACATATTGATGCCGGATTTGGAATCGGTTCGCCGATTCCAAATCCAAAATCCACTAGTATGCTTGACTTTCCAAAACTGTCTGCTGCCTATCAGGAGGCTCTGTTGGAGAGCGTTATTCCATTTTACCTGAAAAATAGCCCCGACAACCGCTGTGGGGGCTTTTTTGATGGGCTATCAGATTCCGGCGAACCATTTGATACCGATAAGTTTATTGGTCAGCAGGCCCGGCAAACGTGGGCTTTCGCCAAACTCTATACTACTATTGGCGGAAATGAGGCCTGGCTGAACCATGCCCGTCATGGAGCCAATTTTCTCTACCAATTTGCCCACAGCGAAACCCTACAATGCTACGCCACCGTTGACCGGCTGGGTCGCCCTGTAGCACCAGCTATGGATGCCTGCACCGATGCGGCTGTGGTGATGACGTATTGCCAACTGCACCGGGCAACGGGCAACGACGAATGGGCTATGCTGGCGAAACAAACGCTGGCAGGCTTGCTCGACCGGCGCGACAATGAACGGACTAATCAACTACAGACCCTTACTGGATTCCGGTTACTCCGCCATTTAAGCGAACCCATTGCGGTGCTGCAGGCTCTTATGGAAAGCCTTTCCCTATTGAGCGAGCAGGATTGGAAAGAGTCGACTCAGTTGGTGTTGCATGAACTGTTAAACGAGTTTTTAGACAAACGGCAGGACATTTTGCGGGAGTATGTGCAACCCGAAGGGGCCTTCCTGAATACACACGAAGGTAGGCGACTCAATGTAGGTCTCACGTTTCGAGCTGCAAATGTGGCGCACAAGTTGGCTAATGTAACAGGCAATCGAAAACTAGCTATTCAGGCAGCCGCCTGGACTGTTCAGGTTTGTGAGTGGGCCTGGGACGAAGCTACCGGCGGTCTCGATCAGTGGGTGGACATCAAAAATCAGCCTTTACCCTACCCCGACTGGAAGCAACGCTGGGCCTGGGTGCATCTGGAAAGCTTAAGTGGATTGATCAACGCCTATTTCTATACACGCCATCCGGATGCACCAAAATGGCTGCAACGCATTCATGATTACACGTTTCAACACTTCCCCGATACCGAAAAAGGGGGGTGGTATTTGGCCCTGACCCGACAGGCAAAACCACTTTTTGCTGCCAAGTCTACACCCGCCAATGGGTGTTCAGACCTGATAATACCCCTGCTCGAAAGCTGGCAAACAGCCGAACAGTGCGCCAAACTGAAGCCGGGTCTGGTTTTAAATCGGGGTGGGGCACCGGGTCGGCGGGTAGTATGAGGATACCCCTATTTCTTATACCTCCCCCGAATATTGCCTGTCATCAACTCATAAATCTCCATTAACTTAGGTTGCCCGTTGAGCATTGCCAGGTGGGTGTTGATCGTTTTTTGGTCGCCCCGGCGAGCAGGGCCGGTTTGCACTTCGGCGGGGTCTTCGGCAGCCAAACCTTTTCGAAACGTCTCGCGAATGAGCGGTCGGAGGAGATCAAATTCAAGATCATGGGCTTTGGTGAGATCATTGGCGATAGCCAGCAAGTGATTCGTAAAGTTACAGGCAAACACGGCTGCCAAATGCAAAAC
>JAJAYX010000142.1 GCA_026785985.1 Rudanella sp.
AACATAGTCAATATATCTATTATTAACTGTTAACAAAGGGGAAAATCAGTCTTTACAAAGAGGAAGAAGCATAACCTTTTAAATACCGTAATAATGTAGTTTCCCTTTTTTATCCTACACTGAACCGTACACAATACAAAAAAAGAGTCATAACGCGTTGATTGTTAACACTGTTATGACTCTCTATAGTGCCGAAGGCGAGACTCGAACTCGCATGTCCGTAAAGACACACGCCCCTGAAACGTGCGTGTCTACCAATTTCACCACTTCGGCAGATCCCTTATGGAAGATACTTTTTCCGCGAGGGAGTGCAAATATACGAGACCGCCAGACCGTTTTGCAAGGCTTAGGGGTGAAAAATTTTATAATTCCACGCCTTCATACATGTCGGGAATCTCGACATTCTGAAAACCAGCGGCTTGCAAATGGCCTTTCCAGATCAGCTGCTTGTCGAGTTCGCCGTGAACCAGAAAAACGGTCTTTACTTTCGCGGCATCCTGGCAACTCAGAAACTGGAGCATCTCTTTGTAGTCGCCGTGGGCACTGAACGAGTCCATTACGGCCACCTGCGCCTTCACCTCGAAGGTTTCGCCAAAGATTCTCACTTCTTTATCCCCCCGTTTCAAGGCACCACCGAGGCTGCTGGGCGACGCATAGCCCACCAGCAAAATGGTGTTGCGACTGTCCTCAATGTTGTTTTTGATGTGGTGTTTAATGCGACCGGCTTCGGCCATGCCCGACGAGGAAATGATGACGCATGGACCAGGACGAGTGTTAATTGCCTTAGAATCAGCTACGTCCGAGATATAGTGCAGGTTCGAGAAATCGAACGCATCGCCATCTTTATGAATATAGGCCAGAATATCGGGGTTGAAACATTCCTCGTTATCCTGCATCACCCGTGTGGCTTTCACTGAAAGAGGGCTGTCCACATAAACCGGAATTACCGGCAGGCGGCCCTGACTGGATAATTGATCGAGCGCGTAAACAACCTCCTGCGTGCGGTCAACAGCGAAGGCCGGAATGATGAGTTTGCCCCGATTTTTCACGCAGGTTTCTTCCACAATTCGGAGAAGGTGGGCCTTCATGTCGGGTTCGGGTTCGTGCAGGGTGGCCCCGTAGGTTGACTCGCAAATGATGTAGTCGGCTTGTGGGAACGGCTCGAACATGCGCAGAATTTTGTCGTTGGGCCGGCCAATATCGCCACTGAAAAACAACTGTTTCTTTTCGTCTCCCTCGCTGATTGTCAGGCTGATAGCCGCGCTTCCGAGCAAGTGGGCTGCGTCCGTATAAAGCACCTTTACTTCATCGTTTAGCCAGAAGGGCTGGCCGTAGGAGACGGTTTTCATTTGGGCGAGGGCTTTCTCCACGTCGGCGGCTTCATACAGAATTTCGATGAGGGGGCGGCCCTGTCGTTCGCGCCGTTCGTTCACGCGCTCAAGGTCGGTTTCCTGGATATGCGCACTGTCGAGCAGCATAATATTGCACAAATCCGCCGTGGCGGGAGTGCAATAAATTGGCCCCGTGAACCCCTGCCGAACCAAACGCGGAATCAGGCCTGTGTGGTCTATGTGGGCGTGCGACAGCACCACATAATCGACTTCGGACGGTTCGAAACGAAAATTCTGGTTCAGTTCGTCAGTTTCGATGCCCTGAAACAAGCCGCAGTCGAGCAAAATTTTGGTGCCTTTAGCGGTGGTAATCAGGTGTTTGCTGCCGGTAACGGTGCGGGCCGCGCCCATGAATTGGATTTTCATGTTAGATTTAGGAGTATGAAATTACTACGTCGGCGGTGGGTACAGGTAGTCTTAACCGGGTTGGGGCTGGCTTTGTTGCTGGATTTACTGTTTCCCGTTCGCACTACGATGCCGTACTCCACTGTGGTTACGGCTTCGGACAGCACGATTATCCATGCCTTCCTGAGCCGTGATGATAAGTGGCGAATGTACGCCGAAACCGACGAAATTACCCCTGCCCTTCGCGATGCTATCCTGTTTAAGGAGGACAAATACTTTTTTTACCACCCCGGCATCAACCCAATATCACTTGTTCGGGCAATGGGCCGGAACCTGTTGACGGGTCGCCGAACGTCGGGCGCATCCACAATCACCATGCAGGTAGTGCGGCTTTTGGAACCCCGCGAACGCACTTACAGCAACAAACTGATTGAGTTTTTTCGGGCGTTGCAATTAGAAGTACACCTTTCTAAAGCCGAAATTCTGCAACTATACTTGAATTTGTTACCCTACGGCAGCAACATCGAGGGCATTAAATCGGCCTCGCTGATTTACTTTGGAAAGCCGCCCAAGTTACTTAGTCTGGCCGAGTTAACCACGCTGACGATTATCCCGAATCGCCCGTCGAGTTTGCGATTAGGGCTTCGGAATGAGCGGGTTAGGCAGGAACGTAACCGCTGGCTCCGGCGATTTCAGGAGAGTGGTACGTTTCCGTCAGCCGCCATCGACGATGCCCTTGCCGAACCCCTCACGGCTCACCGCCGGGCCGCCCCACAGCAAATGCCCCACCTCGCGCTCCGGCTCGCGCGCGGGCAGCGCGACACGCCCATTATCCGCACTACCATCCGGCCCGCTGTGCAGGCAACCACCGAGCAGTTGGTGCAGAATTATGTGAACCGCGTTCGTGCCTACAATATTCACAATGCGGCTGTATTGGTGGTCGATAATCAAACCATGAATGTGCTGGCGTATGTTGGCTCCGCCGATTTTCATAACGTGTTCGATGGTGGGCAGGTAGACGGGGTTCGGGCGGTGCGGTCGCCGGGAAGCACGCTGAAACCCCTGCTCTATGGACTGGCTTTTGATGCAGGTCTGATTACGCCCAAATCGAAACTCAATGATGTGCCGACCAACTTCGGTGCCGGTTCGGGCAGCTACGAACCCGAAAATTACGACCGGCGTTTCAACGGCCCCGTGACGGCGGAGTTCGCTCTGGCCAACTCGCTCAACGTCCCCGCCGTGAAACTCCTCCGCGATGTGGGTACGCCGATCCTGATTTCGACCATGCAAAAGGCGGGTTTCGCCACCGTCCGGCAACAGGCCAAAGACCTTGGTTTATCCATGATCCTGGGTGGTTGTGGGGTCACGCTGGAAGAATTGACAACCCTGTTCGCGGGTTTTGCCAATGGGGGCGGGGTGAGGGCGGTGGAGTATGAAACGCGGTTTCGGAATCAGACCGCCGAACCGACCGCACTACCAATCCTCTCCCCCGAAGCGGCTTTTCTCGTCACGAACACGCTGACGCAACTTACCCGCCCTGATTTGCCCAATAACTTTGATAACAGCTATCACTTGCCCCGAATCGCCTGGAAAACAGGGACTTCGTATGGTCGGCGCGATGCCTGGAGCATTGGCTATAATCAGCGGTTTACGATTGGGGTGTGGGTGGGGAATTTTTCGGGGGTGGGGGTGCCTGAGTTGAGCGGGGCTAACACGGCCACGCCTTTGCTGTTTCAATTGTTCAACGCACTGGATTATAACTCGCCGAGGGGTTGGTTTCGCCCGCCAACGGGTGGCCCCGATGCGCGGTTAGCCATGCGGCAAATCTGCCCCGAATCGGGCGAGGTGCCAGGCGATTCGTGTGCGGCCCGGGCCATCGACTATTACATTATGGGGGTTTCGGCAAATCGGCGGTGCAGCCATCAGAAAATGGTTTTCACGGACTCTGCCGGGCGGGTTTCGTATTGTGCGCACTGCCTGCCGGAGCGCGGGGCCGTGCGCCGAACCTACCCCAATCTGGCCCCCGAATTGATGGCGTATTATGGGGTGAAACGGATTCCGTATGCGGCCATTCCCCCCCACAACCCGACTTGCGAACGCTTGTTTGGTATAGGTTCGGAACAGAATCCACTGATTACCAGTCCCAACGATGGTAGCGAGTATTTTATCGACCCGAAGAATCCCGTTGAGATTCAACTGGCTTGCCAGGCGGCCAACGATGTTGGGGCAGTATATTGGTATGTAAACGACCGCCTGATTCGGAAAGCGGCCCCTGCTGAAGGCGTTTTCATAAAACCCCGGCCCGGTGTGCTGAAAATTTCGTGTGCCGACGACCGGGGGCGGCATTCCGATATTCGCGTGGTGGTCAAAGCGGAGTAAACTTTTTATTCCCCGGAAAACCCCTTAATTTTCAGGTCTAAAACCAATTCATTAAATCATGAAAAAATTATTAGTGCTTGCCGTGACCGTGTTGTTATCAGCTCCTTTGTTTGCCCAGACTGCCCCCGCCACGGATCCCACTCAAGACCCCTCAGCCGCTACAACGGCCCTCTTCAAGGCCATGCTCGATGAGGATAGCGGCAAAATGAACGCGATCACCACCGACGATTTCAGCATCGTTAGTTTCGATGGCCAAACCGCCGACCGCGATCTGATAGGTCAGGCCTTGGGTGGAGGTTTTTTGGTGGTCGATGCGGCTACACCCACTGGCACCAAAGCCCGGATGTATAACAACGACGCGGCTGTTGTGTCGGGAACGTCGAAGTTCAAAGGAAGTTTGCAGGGCGCGGCCTTCGATACAGATGTGGCTTTCACCGCTTTATGCGTGAAGCAGGCTGCTGGTTGGAAGGTTGTAAGTTTGCAGTTCTCGCCCTCGAAGTAATAGTAACAGATAGTGAGAAATGGATAATGAATGATGGATAATGATAAATGGACATTGACAGAAGCAAGAAGTCTCTTACGCAGAGTATGCTCATTTTTTATTATGCATTATCCATTTTTCATTATCCGTTTTTCATTATCCATTATAATCAGCACCAGTTCACTGGCTCAGACTCCGGCTCCGTCAACGATTCCGGTGGGGCAATTTTTGACGGATTCCGTTGAGATTGGGCGGCCTTTTCAATAC
>JAJAYX010000143.1 GCA_026785985.1 Rudanella sp.
ATAACGAATTCATAGACACGCTCATGCAATTGCAGAACCCGAACGCTACTGGTATGCAGCAACTCGTCATGCGTTGTCCATTGCTGACCACCCTCCGGCACGTACTGCCGGTCATCGTTACAAATGGGGCAACCAATACTGTTGGCTACGGGGGTAGGTATTTGCGTACCGCAGGTTACGCATATCAGAAAATCATTCATTGTTGAGTTGGTTGGTATGCCCCTGCAACTACCCGATCAGTCGGCTTGTTTGGCTTTTCTTTCGTATCAGCGTATCGTGAACGTGTCCATTGGGCGGTTGTTCATACTGAATCAAATTGACTATGTCGTATTGTTGACCTTTTTAATATTGAAACGGGTCGAGCAGGAGCGACCGCGTTGGGCATCAGAGATTTGGTTGAGTACGGCTGCTTCATGCCCCGGCGTTCACCCAACTGGTTCTGCCGCGACGGGGTCCAGCTCAAAATCCGCTTGTTTTTTATTCCTGAAATACGTTTCCAACGCCCGTTTGCCGAATTGGTGAAACACCACCGGCGTAACGATGATGTCGAGCAGCGTACTCGATAGCAAGCCGCCCAGAATGACCGTAGCCACCGGGTAGAGAATCTCTTTGCCAGCCGCTGAGGCATCCAGCGTGAGCGGAATCAGGGCCAGCGCGGCCACTAAAGCGGTCATCAGCACCGGAACGAGCCGTTCCAGCGATCCCCGGATAATCATCGCTTCAGAGAAGGTTTCGCCCTCCTGCTCGATGAGGTGGATGTAGTGCGAAATCATCATGATGCCGTTGCGCGAGGCAATCCCCGTCAGCGTAATAAAGCCCACCAGCGTGGCCACCGAAAAAGTGCCGCCCGTCAGCATCACGGCTATTACGCTGCCAATGAGGGCCAACGGCACGTTGAGCATAATCTGAAGCACAATCCGCGCCGATTTGAAGTGGCTGTAGAGCACCAGGAAAATACCCAGAATGGAGAAAATACTGAGCAACCCAATCAGGCTGGTGGCCTCTTGCTGACTCTCGAACTGCCCGCCGTACTGGACAAAATAACCCGTGGGCAGTTTCACCTCCTGCGCTACTTTGGTCTGTAATTCGTTGACCGTGCTGCCCAAATCGCGGCCCTGCACGTTGCACGAAATCACGATTCGGCGGAGCGTGTTTTCGTGCGAAATCGAATTGATCGCCGTGGTATACCCAATATCGGCGACCTGCTCCAACGGAATGGCGTTGCCTTGTGAATCACTGATTTCAGCCCGTTTGATCTTCTCAATGTCGATTCGTTCATTGTTCTGCACCCGGAGCAGGATATCGAATGTTTTGGGGCCATCAAGCACCTGCCCCGTTACCTTACCGTTGTAGAAGACCTCTAAGTTTTCGGCCACGCGACCCGCCTGAATGCCGTAGCGTTGCAGGGCATCTCGCCGGAGTTTGACCACCAATTGCGGCACCATCACCTGCTTCTCGATCTGCACATCCACCACGCCCGGCACCGTGCCGATCACCTGCCGAATCTGGTCGGCATTGGTGCGGAGTTCGTTTAAATCGTTGCCGAAGAGTTTGATGGCCACCTGCGCCCGCACCCCCGACAGCAAATGGTCGAGCCGGTGCGAAATGGGTTGGCCAATGTTCACCGTTACGCCCTTGAGTTGATCCATTTTCTGGCGGATGTCGGCCAAAATGGTCTCGCGGCTTCGGTCGGAGGGTTTCAGATCGACTTCAATTTCGGAGTTGGCGGGTGGTTCGGCGTGTTCGTCCAGTTCGGCCCGCCCCGTCCGGCGACTCACATACTGTACCTCCGGCACCTGCATGAGCAGCTTTTCGCCCACCACCCCAATCTGGTTCGATTCGGCCAGCGACGTACCGGCGGGGGCGGAGAAGTTGATCGTAAAGGAGCCTTCGTTGAAGGGCGGCAGAAACTCCGTCCCGAAAAACGGCACCAAACCCGCAGCAGCCACAATCAGGGCTGCGGCCACGCCCATAATGAGCCGGGGCCGCCCTAACCCCCAGTGTAACAGACGGGTATCGTTACGTTTCAGCCAGCGCACCAGCCCGCTTTCATGCTCCTCATCGTCGTCGGGGCGGTCCGACGGGTCGGTGGCCACCGGAACGCCGGACCGCCGTTTTTTCCAGAACTGCCACTTAATCGGGCGGCTGGGGTTGACCAACAGGTAACTGCACAGGGCAGGCGTAACGGTGAGCGACACCAGCAGTGAGGCCACAATACTGGTGATGTAGGCGATGCCGAGCGGGGCAAAAATGCGGCCCTCGATGCCCTGCATATAGAACAGGGGAATAAACACCAGTACCACAATGACCGTAGCATAGACGATGGAATTTCGCACTTCGGCACTCGCCCGGTAGATCACTTCGAGGGTCGGTTTGGGTTCCGGTAGTTGCCGGTTTTCGCGTAATCGACGGAACACGTTTTCCACGTCCACGATGGCATCATCCACCAACTCGCCAATAGCATTGGCCAATCCGGCGAGGGTCAGCGTATTAATCGAAATGTCGAACGCTTTGAAAACGATTGCGGATACCACCAGCGAGAGTGGAATGGCCGTTAAGGTGATGATGGTTGTGCGAAAATTCAGCAGAAACAAAAACAGCACAATCACCACCAGGATAAACC
>JAJAYX010000144.1 GCA_026785985.1 Rudanella sp.
ACGACCAATTCCGAACCGACTCCCGCCGTCGGCTGTCGGTCGTTTGTTACCTCAACACCCGCTGGCAGGAAAACCATGGCGGACAAAACGCCCTGTATCTGCCCACCGAAAACGGCCCCGAACAAACGGTAACCGTATCTCCTATCAGTGGTGGGTTGGTGTGCTTCGAAAGTGGGCGACTCGAACACGAGGTGTTACCCGCCACCCGCGAACGCTTAAGCGTGACGGGCTGGTTGAAGAACTGACTAACGCTGCCAAATAATCGGCTTTCTTAACAATTGAGCGTAAAACGGGGTTTCACCTTAACTTACGTTTTACGCTCAACGTTTTTATGAAAACATCCGAATTTCGCCCCTCCTCGGACGATATTAAGGCTCAGAAACTGCCCTACCCCGCCCGTCAGTCGGACATGAATCAGCAGCCCGACAGCGACCTATCTAATTATAAACCAGCTAATAAGCTCGCGGGAAGAATCGCCCTCATCACTGGGGCTGACTCCGGCATTGGGCGGGCCGTGGCCATTGCCTTCGCGATGGAAGGAGCCAAAGTCGCGATTCTCTACAACGAAAACACTGACGATGCCAAATACACGCAGCGCATGGTCGAAAGCAAAGGCCAACCCTGCCTCGTAATTCAAGCCGATGTTCGGCAGCCGGCGGAATGCAAACGAGCCGTTGCCGAAACGGTGGAGCGGTTTGGCGGGCTGAATATCCTGGTAAACAATGCGGCCTATCAGATGGCGCAGGAGAAGTTTGAGGACATCACCGAAGAACAACTTCGGCGGACGTTCGAGACCAATATTTTCGGGTATTTTTTCATGGCACAAGCTGCTTTGCCCCACTTCACCGAGGGCGATTGTATTGTGAACACAGGCAGTATTGTGGGCATTGTGGGCAATCCGGTGTTGGTCGATTACACGGCTACGAAAGCGGCCATTCATGCCTTCACCAAGTCATTAGCCATTCAATTGGGCGAGCGCAAAATTCGGGTGAACTGCGTGGTACCAGGCCCGGTTTGGACACCCAATATTCCAGCGACAATGCCGCAGGATCAGGTCAAAAACTTTGGATACGAGGTGGCGTTGGCGCGGCCCGGTCAACCCGAAGAATTGGCCCCGGCCTATGTCTTGCTGGCTTCGTCGGATGGGAGTTTCATGACGGGGAGTTTGGTGGAGGTGACGGGCGGCAAATTGGGTTAAGGCATGGAAAACACGTCTCTGTCTGGCTCCGTACTCGACCTCATCAACTCCGATCATGTCACGCCCGCAACCCGCAACGCCTTACAAAATCGCCTGAATCAGCCGCCCATTACGGAGCCGAAATTCTTTGACGAAAAACAGTTCAAACGATTACAACTTACTTGTAATCAGCTTATTATTCGACTAAATAAAGAGCCAATTGACATTGCTGGTCCCATTGATATACGGCTGGCAAACGGGATAACCAATGGCTGGCGATACGACGATTTACCCAACGATGGCGAGGCATACCGGCTTTTCCTGACGGGCATCAACCAAACCGCCGAAGCCCTGTTCGATCACTCATTCGAGACCATCACTACCGAACAACGCGACGCTGTTTTGCGGGCCGTTCAGCAGGGCGAAGCCACTGGCCCGGCTTGGCAAAACCTCCCCACCGACCGTTTTTTCGAGGAACTCCTGACCGAAGTTACCGAGGTTTATTACAGCCACCCGCTGGCCCAGCAACAGATTGGTTACACGGGGATGGCAGATCAATAATGCGAAGAAAATGACCGAAAACACAATAGTTGATGCCGTTGTGATTGGCACCGGAGCCGGGGGCGCACCGTTGCTGGCCCGTTTGGCAATGGCGGGCCTGAAGGTGGTGGTGCTGGAAGCCGGGAAGTTCTGGAAAGCAACCGAAGATTTTGCCACCGACGAACGCGCCCAGGATTTTCTGTTCTGGAACGACGAACGACTCAGCGCGGGCAACGACCCCATTGCGTTTGGCCGGAACAATTCCGGCACGGGCGTGGGTGGTTCAACACTGCACTACACAGCCTACACCCCCCGCCTGCAACCCGACGACCTGCGGCTTCGCACTGATTTTGGGGTGAGCGAAGATTGGCCACTCGATTATCAGCGAGATATTGAACCCTACTACGACGAACTGGAGCAGTTTTTGGGCGTATCGGGGCCAGCCCAATACCCTTGGGGGCCAATCCGCAAAACGTCGTATCGCTACGGGCCGTTACCCGTGAATGGAGCGGGGCGTCTGATGGAAAAAGGATGCCGGGAGCTGGGAATCCGAACCTCGCCCGCAGCCAATGCAGCATTGTCGGCACCGCAATTTCAGGAAGGCTACGGGTGGCGGTCGGCCTGCACAAATCGGGGATTTTGCCAGGCTGGATGCAACAACGGAGCCAAGGCAAGCATGGACGTGACGTTTATTCCGTTGGCCATTCAGCACGGAGCTGAGGTGAGGGCCGAATGTTTTGTAACGGGCTTCGAGCGCGATAGTCAGGGGCGAATCACAGCGGTTGTTTATGAGCAAGATGGGCAGGAACAACGGCAACGCTGTCTGAACGTATTTTTATGCGCCGGGGCCATTGAAACACCCCGCTTGCTGTTAATAAACAACGTAGCGAATAGTAGCCAACAAGTGGGCCGCAACCTGATGGCCCACACCGCTCTGCAAATCTGGGGTGAGTTCGAGCAGGAAATGCAACCGTGGCGGGGCATTCCGGGGGCGGTGATTTCGGAGGATACGCACCGACCAGCGGAAGCCGATTTTGTAGGAGGCTACCTGCTTCAATCCATCGGCGTGATGCCCGTTACCTATGCCAGTCAACTGGCGCGGGGCCGGGGGTTGTGGGGGCAATCTCTCCACGAAGCCATGAGCCGCTACAATCACGTGGCGGGCATCAACATTATGGGCGAATGCTTGCCCTACGAACACAATTTCCTCGAATTATCGGATGAAAAAGATAGTCGCGGACTACCCAAACCCCGTGTGCATTTCTCGATGGGTGAAAACGAAGAACGCCTAACGTCCCACGCCAACCAGATTATGCGCGAGGTTTGGGCGGCTGCCGGAGCGCGGAATCTCTGGGCGTTTCCGCGCAATGCCCACATCATTGGCACCGCCCGCATGGGCACCGACCGCGAAACAGCGGTGGTCGATCCCAACGGTCGCTCGTTCGATATTCCAAACCTGTACATCAGCGATAGCTCCACATTCCCGAGTGCCCTCAGCGTAAATCCAGCCCTGACAATCATGGCTTTATCGTTGAGAACAGCGGATAACTTTTTAAAGTCATGAACGATTTTCTTCATCACATTACCAAAAAATTCGGTGATGGCGATTACGACGGCGACCAATTTGGCGGGTCAGCCGGACACAGTGGCAATGGATTGCCGGATGGAAATCCGAGCAATTTCATGTTCGCCACGGGTATCGAATGCTCGTATCCGACCATCAAAAAAGGCACCGTCCGGCGCGACCAACTCCGCGAATGCGACCATTATAACCGGTACAAAGAAGACCTCGGTTTGGTGAAGGAAATGGGGCTGAAAGTGCTTCGGTATGGCTTGCCTTATTACTCCATTCACGAAGCACCGGGCAAGTTCAACTGGGAGTTTGCGGATCTGGCAATGGCCGAAATCAAACGGTTAGGCATCATCCCTATTCTGGATTTGATGCACTTTGGCGTACCCGATTGGGTGGGTAATTTTCAGAATCCCGAACTGCCGGTTCACTTCGCCGAATATTGCCTGGCCGTAGCCAAACGCTACCCCTGGGTGCGTTACTACACACCCGTGAATGAGATTTATGTAACGGCCCGCATCAGCGCGAAAGATGGTGTCTGGAACGAGCAACTCAAGACCGATAAGGGTTTTGTTACGGCCCTGAAACACTGTACAGCCGCCAGTATCATGGGGAATCAGCAGATTGCCACCGTCCGCAACGATTGCGTCATTGTGCAAAGTGAAAGTGCCGAGTTCATTCATGAAGTATGTACCACTCCCTCGGCTCAAACCAATCTGGAAAACGAACTTCGGTTCCTGTCGCTCGATTTGCTGTACGCCCGCCCACCCTCGGCAACAGTGTCGATGTACCTGATGGACAATGGCTTAACCCGGAAAGAATACGACTGGTTTATGAAGGGCAAACCACCGGGCTACCAGATTATGGGTAACGACTATTATGGTCGGAATGAACGGATTAAGCTGCCCGACGGGTCAATTCACAGTTCGATGGATGTGCTGGGTTGGTATCAAATTACCAAAGAATATTACGAACGTTACCACATGCCGGTGATGCACACCGAAACCAACGTTTTCGAAGAGCAGGATGCCCCTATGTGGCTCTGGAAACAATGGATCAACGTAATGCGGATTCGTCGGGATGGAGTGCCGGTGCTGGGATTTACGTGGTACAGCCTGATCGACCAAATTGACTGGGACACCCAAATGGGCGAGCAAAACAACCGGGTTCAGCCCTGTGGTTTATATGACCTCGACCGCAAACCCCGCCCCGTGGCTCAGGCCTACAAAGATTTGCTGAACGAATTTGGCCAGATCACCATAGTCCCCTACGGCGAAATGCTCGAAATGACCGACCGCCCGGCAAGGCTTAAAACGCAAGTTTGAGTATGACCATCCTCCTCCTTCACTTTTTCGGTAGTTCCCACCGCGAATACGGGGCCGTTATCAATCTTTTAGCTGGGCGTTACACCTGCCTTGCTCCTGATTTGAGAGGGTTTGGGGA
>JAJAYX010000145.1 GCA_026785985.1 Rudanella sp.
CCTTACATACTTACCTTTTCCCTCCTTGCCCTCTCGTTCTCTGCGATGGCTCAGAATCGCCCAAACCCTTCCAAAAAGGAAGGAGAAGTTGATAATCAGGAGATTACCGTGGAGAAAAGCCGCCGGATCGAGTTGCCGCCTGCTAACCGGATTTTTAACAAAATCCCGTTCATCAAGCAGTCGGAGGAGCAGCGGAAAGTGAACTACGAATTTCAGGATCGTCAACTGTCGGTGGGCGACCCAAAAACAACCCCCGGCGTGTTGCCCCCCTCGAGCACACAGGTTGAACAACCACCAGTTTATAATAACTACGTGAAAGTGGGAGCGGGTAATTATGGCTCTTTTCTGGGGGAGGCCTTTGTGGGCACCACCGGCCCGCAGAATATCGTTTTGGAAGGTTCGCTGAAACATTTGTCGTCGGGGATAGGCCCCGTAGATGGTAAGAACTCCGGACAGAGCGACACCAAACTGAACGTAACGGCCAAGTATCTGACCGATGCCATCAAGTTTCAGGCCGATGCGGGTTACCAACGCGAAGGATTCTTTTTTTATGGCTACGGCCCTCGCAAAGAAGTACCTGACCGCGAGACCATTCGTCAACGACTGAACACCTATAACTTCCGGGTTGGATTAGAGAATTCCAATACCGACAATACCATCGACTACTCGCTCCGCACGGGCATCACCGTGTTGCGCGACCGGTTCGAGGCTTCGGAAACCGACTGGGGCACCAACTTCAAAGGGTCGGTGAGCATCACCGATCAGGTGTTGGCCCTGGTATCAGCCGATGCCTACATCACCCAACGAGCCGATCAGTTTGTGGACAATCGGAACCTATACCGGGTGAAACCAACCTTCAAATATGTCTCCAGTCCGTCGTCACGGCAGCTTTTGACTGTAACGGCGGGGGTAAACGCTGTGAACGAAACGGACCGGCGGCTGGGCGTGAACAACACTCGTGCGTTTCCGGTGGTCGATATTGACTTTGTGCCCATTGGAAATATTCATTTTTTTGCCGGTATCGACGGTGATATTCAGCGGAATACCCTCAGAACGCTGCTCAATGAAAACCGCTGGTTATCACCACAAGTGCCATTAGTTAACACTGTTAAGCTGGGTGATTACTACGGAGGTGTCAAAGGAGCGGCAGGTGGTGGCTTCACGTTTGAAGGAAAAGCGTCATTTGCCCGGTATCGCAATTTCTACACGTTCAACAACACCTTCCCCGACACTACTAAATTCTTCGCGCTCTACGATGCCGGTACGGCCCGCGTACTGAATTTGACGGGTGAGATTGGGTATAATCAGAAAGACCGATTCCGCTCCAACCTCCGAGTCGACTTCTACCGCTATGACCTCGACCTGCTCGAAGCGGCCTGGCATCGTCCCCGATTGGCGGGTCGGTGGACGAATTCGTTCATGTTGAACAAAAAATTATTCGTCACCGGCGATTTGTACTTTTACGAGGGGCTACAGGGTAAGAACTTCGTCACAAACCGCATTCAGAACCTCCCAACCATCTGGGATGCTAACCTCAAAATTGACTATTTCTTAGGCCCACAATTCGCGGCTTTTGTCTCATTAAATAATATCGCGGGTCAGAATTACCAACGGTATTTGTATTATCCATCGCAGGGCCTTAACTTTCTCGCAGGAATTACTTATTCCTTCTGAGTTAACCTAACTGAATCATCTTATGGCATCCGTCGGCGCTTATCTGAAGAAGCTGCTGTTCCAGTACGACTGTGTTGTTGTGCCGGAATTGGGCGGTTTTCTTACTCACTACCAGCCTGCTTCGTTCGTGGCCGATACAGGGCAATTTTTGCCGCCCCGTAAACGCCTGGCTTTCAACGAAGCACTCCGGCTCGACGACGGTATTCTGATTAACTACATCACGTTGCACGAATCGATATCACGGGAGGAAGCCGTGCGGATGATCGGCGACTTTGTGAATAATCTCAAGCAGCATGTGTCGCTGGCGGGCAGTTTTTCAGTAGATGGCATTGGCTTGTTTACGCCCAATTTTGAAGGTAAACTGCAATTCGACCCGGAGTTACGGCATAATTTCTTTGGCGAGTCGTTTGGTATGACCGCCATTCAGGCCGAACGAGTTGCGGCTATTCCTGTTGAGGCAGTAGATGCTGAAGAAGTAATGCCCGTTTACTCACTGGGTTCCGTTCGCCGGGAAGAGGTGCTTGAAGAAGGCCCGTTTGTACGGGTAAGCCGCTCGCGCCCATTGTTGCGCTGGGCCGCTGCCGCTGTGCTGGTGGGTTCGCTGGGGGCCATTAGCTATGTGTCGGTGATTGAACCCGGTCAGCCGATGGAGAGTAGCCTGAATCCTGCCGACTGGTTTCGGAT
This sequence comes from Rudanella sp., assembly GCA_026785985.1. Classification (GTDB taxonomy): domain Bacteria; phylum Bacteroidota; class Bacteroidia; order Cytophagales; family Spirosomataceae; genus Rudanella. Next base: position 2,359 of record JAJAYX010000145.1, read on the forward strand.
GCCAACATGGCTCCATACGGCCCGTCGCCCAGTTGTTGAGCCGAAATCTGAAATAGTAATCGCTGCTCGCCCGGCAGATCCGGCAAAAACTCCGGTCTTTGTGCCACCGCCAGTACCAGTAAGGGTGGAGCCAACACCGACTGAATTGAGTCCCGTTACTGCCCCGGTTCTGACAGAATCAACACCTGTTGCGGAGAAAAAAACGGTAGCTGTGGTTCCTGTGAAAACAACAATAGCGAAAACAAAGCCGGTTGTAGAAAAGTCCCCTGTTAAAGTCCCGGTAGCTGAAAATCCGTTCACTGTGGAGCTTAATGCCGATCCGAAAATTGGCACTTCAGCCCCGAAAGCGGAAGTAAAGCGATTCAGTGGCCCCTTGTTCACGGTTGTGGCGGGGAGTTTTGCCAGCAAACCCAACGCCATTCGTTTCCGAAAAACATTGCGCAAGGCGGGTTATTTAGATGCGTTTATTATTCCGCCAACTCGCAAAGGGCAACTCTATAAAGTAGCGGCTATTGGCTCACCTGTCCGCGAGGAGGCCATCGCCAGTTCCGACAGCCTGAAGCAACTAACCGGCATTGCGCCGTTCATTTTGAAAAACTAACTAGTGCGCTCTACGCTCGTTTGCAAAACGGCTCCTGGGAGGGAGCCGTTTTTTTTGTAGCGCACTACTCAATCATCCAATTCATCAATCCTTTTCTGATGCCGACCGCCTTCAAAAGGCGTATCGAGCCAGATGCGCACGATTTGAAGAGCCATATCTTCGGTCATCATCCGTTGGCCCAGTGAAATAACATTGGCATTATTATGCATTCGCCCCAGCCGGGCCGACTCCTCGTTCCAGCAGAGGGCGCACCGAACACCCTTGATTCTATTGGCCATCATCGCTTCCCCATTCCCAGAGCCACCTAACACAATGCCTCGTTCCACCTCGCCAGCCGCAACAGCTTCGGCAACGGGTCGGATGAACCGGGGATAATCGACGGTGGCTTCGGAGTCGGTGCCTTTGTCAACGACCGTATGGCCAAGATTAGTCAGCAAGTGTTTAATGGCTTCCTTGTAGCGGAAACCGGCATGGTCGGAACCGATGGCAATGGTCATATCTATTGAGTGATTGGGCGAGTGAGTGAGCGAATGAAATCCGGCGAGTTGCTTGCGCCCACTGGAACGCCAGCCCGGTCATCACTCATTCGCTCAATCACTCAATCAAAAACTGGCCAAAGTTGTTCCTCTCCCTGTACCACCCTAACTTGCAGCCTTCGCTTTAAAACGCACTTTTAAGGTATGCTTCCTTCTGCAAAAGACCGCACAAAACCAACTGTAGTATTTATTTTTGGCGGCAGTGGTGATCTCAATTACCGCAAATTGACCCCCGCACTCTATAATTTATACATCGACGGGTTTCTGCCCGAACGCTTTGCCGTTGCCGGTATTGGTCGGAGCAATTATACCGACGAAAGTTTCCGGGAGCGGCTTCAGGAAGGTATTGGTGAGTTTTCGCGCCGGAAAGAAGGCCCCTGGAATGAGTTTTCGCCCAAGATCAGCTACCTTAAAATGGATGGGAGCGATGCCTCAGCTTACTCTAAAATCGAGGAGCTTGTTCAGGCTAAAAAAACGGAGTGGGGGCAAATGCCAAACGTTATGTTTTACCTGGCAGTAGCTCCCCAACTGGTGCCGGGTATTGCCACAAACCTGAACAAGCTAACGTTTGCCGACAATTGTAAATGCGTTCGAATGGTGGTGGAGAAACCCTTTGGGCACGATTTTGCCAGTGCCCACGAACTGAACGTGCTGCTGGGTGGGCTGTTTGCCGAGGAACAGATTTACCGGATCGACCATTATCTGGGCAAAGAAACCGTTCAGAATATCCTGGCGCTGCGGTTTGCGAATGCCCTGTTTGAGCCGCTGTTCAACCGGACATTTGTGGAAGAAATTCAGATTACGGCTGCCGAAACCGTGGGTCTCGAAGGACGGGGTGGTTACTACGAAAGCTCTGGTGCGCTCCGCGACATGATTCAGAATCACCTGCTCCAACTGCTGTGCATGGTGGCAATGGAAGCCCCCACATCGTTTGATGCCAACGAAATACGCAATAAAAAGGTGGATGTGCTGAACGCCATTAGGCCCATTCAGCCCGATCAGGTAGACCTGATGGCCGTTCGGGGGCAGTATGCGGCTGGCGAGGTGAAAAGCAAACCGGTTCCGTCGTATCGGCAGGAGGAGGGTGTTGCTTCCGACTCGCAAACGGAGACCTTTGCGGCAGTGAAATTTTTTGTGGACAACTGGCGATGGTACAATGTTCCGTTTTATCTGCGTACAGGAAAAGCCCTTACCGAAAAAATGAC